>CAWUVR010000027.1:0-22332 GCA_963925905.1 uncultured Pelagibacteraceae bacterium | reverse complement strand
TACTTTTTGGGACTAGGGGGGTTTTTGTGGTGCACCTCAATGATCTGTACTGTCTCCGGATATTTAATTTCTCATCTTGTTTCTCATGAAATCTTAGTCGGATTTGTTTTTATTAATCCCATCTATTTTTTAATTATGACTTTAACTAATCTAAAAGAAAAAAAATTAATATCTTCAATTATGCTCGGAGTCATTTTTAGCAGTGTGCTTTTTCGTTTTATACCAGACTGGTCAGTTCTTATTTCCGGTATATCAGCAGGCTCTATTGGTTTTTTTATTTTTAGAAAAGAAAAACATGACAACTAATTTTATTTATTTAGCTATTTTTGCAGCAAGCGTAGCAACTTACCTTTGTAGGGCCCTTGGCGTATTTAGCTCTAAAAACTTATCTACGGACAGCCCTATATTTCATTGGATCAAATGTGTTTCAATAGGTGTTATTTCTGCAGTGATTACAAAAATTATTTTATTTCCCGCAGGTCTTTTGTCAGAAACAACTTTTGGTAGCCGAATTATCGCCACTCTAGTTGCTGTAGTAGTTTATTTTCTCTTTAAACAAAATGTGTTACTATCTGTTTTTGTTAGTACGATAACTTTTTTAATTATTAATTTTTATATTTAAATGACTTCTATAAGCGGTTTAATTGTCGAGCAACATCCAGCAAGTAAAAGGCTACTGGATATTAAAATCAAAAATGATTATTTGGATAAGGCAAAAGAACAGCTTGATAAGTACGATCTTCTAGATGTGGAATACAAACCTTTTTTAAGGTTTCATATTTCTGATCTTTTTAACAAAATATTTGATGGCAAGATTCAAGATTTAATAAACAAAACTCTAAAAGACCGAAATCAGGGTGCTTTTATTATTGGCCCAGAAAAAATGGATAGCAATAAGTATGACAGTGAATTTTTAGTTAAATTGTCGACAGCTTTAACGCATCTAGCGGGAATACCCAATTTTGATGCCATGGCAGGAAAGTTTTATGCAATATTTGAGGTGAAGCATTCAGATAATAGCGATTCTTATTTAAGAAAAGCTTATAAAAAATTGGATCTGCATACAGATGGAACGTATGTGAAGGAGAAGACCGACTGGCTGTTAATGATGAAGATGAAGGAAGAGAATGCTAACGGCGGGGAAAGTGTTTTGCTTCATTTAGATGACTGGGAAGATCTTGAGCTTTTTATGAAAGATCCTATGGCAACCAAAAACTTTGTGTGGGGATCTCCCAAAAGTAAAAACATTGAATATAAAATTGAACACCCCGTTTTTTCAAAAAACAAAGATGGAAAAACGGTAATTTCTTATATTGACCAATTTCCTGAACCGAAATCTTTGGAGCAGGGATTGTTTTTAAACAAACTCTCGAATTCCTTGGAGCAAAGCAAACAACACATTGCCTTTAAGCTACCTCCTGGATATTCAATTTTTTCTAATAATCACTTTCTTCTTCATGGAAGAAGAGCATTTCAGCCCAGTCCCAATATGTCTAGAGAGTTGCTTAGGCAGCGTGGCGTCTTTTACTCTTAAATTTATAAAAACTACCTAAGTATTAACTTGCTAACGTAATAGGTTTGGTAAGCTTGAGAAATGAAAAAAGTAGCATTTATTTTTTGTTTAGTTTTTTTATTTTCAAAAGTAGCATTCGCAGGGTGCCTTCCCCAATCTAAGACTCAAATTGTAAAACAAAAAGGGTATTTTGTTCTTAGTGGCAACCCAGCCAATTTTGATCCATGTCATTCTTCAGTTGAATTTAAAACCGGACGGAATTCAAAAGAAAAAAAACCTTTGGTCATTGGCGTTGGGGGCGGAGGTGGAAAAAATGATGCAAAAGGAGCAATGGCATTTTTCAGAGATAATGGATTTGCAACATTAGAGTTTGATCCTTATGAAATGAATGGAATATCTGATTATAAGCAAAACATTAGGGCTTACGGTAACCCTACTAGACAAAGAATGATTTTTCCTATTGCAGTAGGAGCAGTTGAATGGGCTTTAAAACAAGATGTCATAGACAACACAAGAATTTATGTATGGGGAATATCCAATGGCGCAACAGTTGTTGTTAATATTGCAGCATTATTTGATAAGAAACAAGTAAAGGCAGTATTTGCGGAGGCACCAACGACACTAGGAATGGGAATGCCAGATAATTTAAAAACCTCTTTAGTTTTAATTTTTGGAAAAAAAGATAACTACGGTTCAATAAAAAAAGATGGCTGGAGATGGTTAGACACAACACCATGCTTTATGAATATTTCTATTATTGGAGCACCAACTGGAAACACCACGAATTGTAATTCAAATTCAAATAAACAATCCTTTACTGAGAATCACAACGCTTGGTTTGAGAAGCAGAAAAATAAAAAAGCTGATATTCAAATATGGTTTTATGAAGATGCCGCTCATGGAATTTTTAATCCAAGATTAGATTGGAATTCCTCAAGAACCACACCTAGAGGCGTTACCTTTTACAGCAATGAAGGAGCTACAAATGATGTAAAAGAAAAATACAAGAAAGATTTGCTAAAGTATATCGGTAATCAAAAGTAATTTTTATTTTTTCTTAAAAAACTTCAAAATAAAAGGTATGCAAAAAATTATAAAGAACACTCTTAAAAAGTGGTGATAGGACACAAAGAGAGGATCTATTTGGTAAGCAGCACTTATGATCACCATTTCATGAAGACCTCCTGGAGCAAAACTTAAAAAAGCTGACATAAATTCAAAACCAAACCAGATTTGCAGCATATAAGCAAAAAGCGCAGCAAGAGCTAAAAGAAAAGCAGAAATTACTGCACCATGAAAACTATAGTATAAAATTTGCTTAGCACCCAAGCCATTTAATCTGCTTCCGAGCGCAGACCCCAGTAAAATAAAAGCTATAATAATAAAAATAGATGGAAATTTTGCTGTTGTTATTTCCAAAGTGTAAAAAGCTCCAGCGGCAATCATAGCTGCTAATATAGGCGCTGAAGGAATTTTAAATCTATCAAAAACTAAAGATAGAGCATGAGAGATTCCCAGTAAGAAAATTAGCTCGAGAAAATATCTAAGATCATAAGTGTAGTGAGTCTGCTCTATTTTGACATCATTATAGCCAATCTGCGCTACAAAAATCACCGGAACCATCAAGACTATAAATAAGACCCTCGTAGCTTGAGGAATAATAACCTGGCCTTGCTTTACTTTATTGCTAGTGATCGTTTGTAAAGCCGAAGCTATAACAACAAAAGCTCCAGGTAATGCAGCAAGAGTTGCTATCATCTTATCAAATTTGCAAACTTTATGAAAATAATATGCAACAAAAAATGTTCCAATGATGGTGCAAATGATCATCGCAATAGAAGAAAAAATCCACAAATGAATTTTGTAAAGAAGAGAAATGTTAAAATTTCCCGCAAGGATAACACCAATCACCAATAAAAGAGGAAGAAATAATTTTTTATCAAATGTTATTTTGTATTTTGAAAATGAAAAAAGCAAATTAGCTAACAAAGAACCTAACAACCAAGGCAGGGGAAGCTTTGTATAGCTAGCAACATAACCACCGATAGCTCCTATTAAAATACTCTTGTAGCTAGTTTTGAAGGCTTCGATATATTTTTTCATTAATTGTTTTTTTCAATGGTTAGAATCTTGTCAAAATCTAATAATTTCAAAGTATCATTGGATAAATTTTTAGATACAGGAATATTTTCTTTTTTGATTGTTTGTAAAATTTTGTTGGTTGTGTCTATGTACCCATTCAAAATACTTTGTGAATATATAGCAAATTTAATCCCCGAAGCTCTCACATCTTTAATGGTAAACTCAACGTTCTGAGTAATATTTAAAATAAGATTAAATTTTTTATACTTGCTTATTTGTTCCAAATCTTTTTTTGTATCTATTCCGGTAACAAAAATTGCATCCGCTCCAAGAGAATTGAATTTTTTTATTCTTTCAACTGTTTTTTTAATACCCAAAACAGGAAATGCGTCTGTTCTAGCAATAATGCCAATATCCTTTTTATTATTTGCCTTCGAAGCTTTGACGGCAGCTTTAATTCGTTCACAAGAATCTTTAAAGTTAAGAATTTTAACTTTTTCAGTTAAGGCACATTTTTTGGGAAACTCTTGATCTTCAATGATCAGAGCAGCTGCACCAGTCTCAGCCAAATCCCTAACGGTTCTAAAAATATTAATAATTCCACCAAAGCCAGTATCCGCATCCACTATACAAGGCAACTTGGTTGCTTGTTGAATTCTTCTAGTTGAATCAACTAATTCAGTTAATGTAATTAGTCCCGCATCTGGAAATCCATATTGACTTGAAGATACGGCAAATCCTCCAATAAAAATAAAATTGAATTTTTGTTTTTCGATTAGTTTTGCACTTAATGGATCTTGGCATCCTGGAGTTAAAAAAAGCTTTTTTCCAGAAATAGCTTTTTTAAATAACGAATAAGAGTTTTTTGATATTTTGTTCAAGTTATGTTTATTATTGCAAATTCTTATAATATTCTATCTTTATGTTTTCTAGGGTAGTAGTTTTTTTAATGTAATTTGCTTATCTTTTAAAACTTCTGCAAATTGAAGACGAGCTTTTGGAGTAAAAAATTGTTTCCAACCAGATACATTCAGCGAAGCCTGAAATTCATTTCTAGAATTAAATACTGGTACAGCAACACTTGCTAAGTTTTCTAATCTTTCATCGCTAGTAAAAGCGTAGCCTTTTTTATTGATATCATCCATTAGCTGTTTATTATTATCTCCAAAAGCTAATAAAATTTTTCCTGTAGCGCTTATTAGTGGAAAAGTTGATCCTTCAACTAAATGATGAGCCAGCTCAGATTCGGTGCTATTCACTCTATATAAACAAACTCTTATATCTCCTGAGCGTATCCAATACCCAGCAGATTGGCCAGTTTCATTACAAAGTTCTTGTAATATTTCTTTAATTTCTCGTCCAATATTAAAGTTAGCGTTATAAATTTGACCCATTTTCCAACTTCCAGGACCTAACTGATAATTCCCAGATTCTGAATTTTTCATTAAAAAGTCATGCTTGATCAAAGATTTGCATATTCTAATTAGGGTTGATTTATTTTGCTGAGTGATTTGAGCAAGTTCTTTAAGACTTATGTTTTTTTTAGCCGCGCTAAAAGTATTTAGAACTTGAAAGGCTTTATCAACAACTTTAATTCCAGAATTCATAGTTTTGCAATGTGAAACACAATTTTATAATATAAAATTTATTGACAATCTATATTTATTTTGGTCAATAAAGATTTTCTTATATTAAACAAACTATTTAAACAAAAAGGGGATCTTTACTAATGGCAAAAGCATTTACACCAAATATTCACTCAGAAAGAGGCAAGGGACTAACTAAGCAAGTAGCAGAATTTGTTCATAACAATAAATACAATTCAATTCCAAAAAAAGTTATTGAGCTTGGAAAAAAACATATTTTAGATGGTTTTGGTTTGGCAATTGCTGGATCAGTAGCAAGAACAGGTGAATACTTATTTAAACATATCAAACAAAATTCAGCAAAAGGTAAAGCGACTGTTATCGGTTCAAAAATGAAAGTTACTTCAAGCTTTGCAGCTTTGGCAAATGGAACGGGAATTCATTCGGATGATTATGATGATACTCAATTAGCCGTAGGTAAAGATAGGGTTTATGGATTATTAACTCATCCAACAGCACCTTGTTTGCCAAGCGCATTTGCAGAAGCAGAAATTAACAAAATTAGTGGAAAAGATTTTTTACATGCCTACCTAGTAGGTGTTGACGTTGAATGTAAAGTTTCAGAAGCAATGTCACCAAGACATTATCAACATGGTTTTCACTCAACAGCGACTTGTGGAACTTTAGCTTCCGCATCAGCTGCAGCAAAAATTCGTGGATACAAAGTGGAGCAAATTCAAGGAAGTCTTGCTATTGCAGCTTCTATGAGTGCTGGCTTAAGAGAAAACTTTGGAACTATGACTAAACCTTTGCACGCAGGTAGAGCAGCAGAGAGCGGAGTAATCGCTTGTGATTTAGTTAAATTAGGTTGGTCATCAACAGATAAAATTTTAGAATCTCCAAGAGGATTTTTCCAAGCTCATGGTGGAGGATATGATTTAAATTCTATCAAAAATAAACTTGGCAAGCCTTGGACGTTTGACAAGCCAGGAATTTCTATTAAGCCTCATCCATGTGGATCGTTAACGCATCCAGGGATGACTAAAATGTTAGAGTTGATTTTACAACATGACATTAAACCACAAGACGTTGTTAAAGTAGATGTTGGAACTAGTCATAATATGCAGAATGCATTAATTCATCATAGACCTACTAATGAATTCCAAGCTAAATTTAGCATGGAATATTCTATGGCTGTCTTATTGGTAAGAAGAAGAGCTTACATTCCTGAATATCAAGACAAACAAGTTAACAGACCTGATGTTCAAGCAATGTTGAGAAAAGTAAATTTCTACAAGAGTGCTATTGCTGAGAAAGCTGGTTATGATAAAATGACTACTGTTATCGATATTTATTTAAAAAATGGTAAAAAAATATCTGGTAGAGGTGATTTTGGAAAAGGTAGCCCAATGATTCCTATGAGTTATGAAGAAGTAGCTGATAAGTTTATGGGATGTGCTGAGTTTGCAAAATGGCCAATCGCTAAATCAAAAGCAATTATTGAAACAGTTAGAAATTTAGAAAAGTTGAAAGACATTTCTAAATTAAGCAAACTGCTATCTAAATAATTATGAAAGTTGCAATACTTGACGACTATCAAGGCGTTGCACAAGAATTTGCTGATTGGAGTAAGCTAAATCAAACTTGTGACGTGAAAGTATTTCGCGAAGCATTTGAAGATGAGGCTAATGCGATTGAAAATTTAAAAGAGTTTGAAGCCCTTTTAATTATGAGAGAGCGTACTCCAATTACCAAAAAATTAATTGACGGCTGTCCAAATTTAAAATTTATCGCAACAAGCGGCATGAGAAATCTAGCTATTGATTTCGAGCATGCCAAAAAAAAAGGAATTGTTGTCTCGGGAACGGACGGTAACAAAAATCCTACAGCAGAACTGACTTGGGGCATTCTTTTAAATCTCGCGAGAAATTTAAGACAAGAATCTGAAAACATGTACCAAGGCTATTGGCAAACAACAGTTGGTGTTGAGCTAAAAGGAAAGACTTTAGGAATTATTGGACTTGGAAAATTGGGATGTCAGATTGCAAAAATAGCTAAAGCATTTGAAATGAATGTTGTAGCTTGGAGTGAAAATTTAAAAATTGCTCATGCAACTGAAAACGGAGTGTTTGCATTAACCAAGGAAGAACTTTTGGAGCAATCAGACTTTGTTACCATCCATTACGTATTAAGTGAGAGAAGTAAAAATCTTCTGAAATATGAAGACATATGCAAGATGAAAAAAACTGCTTTCTTAATTAACACTTCAAGAGGACCAATTATTAATGAAGAGGATTTGGTTAGAGCACTGCAAGAAGAAAAAATAGCAGGGGCTGGTATAGACGTTTATGAAAAGGAACCTCTGCCTGAAGATCACAAACTAAGATTTTTACCAAATGCTTTTTTAACTCCACACATTGGTTACGTTACTCAAGAAAATTATATAAAATTTTATTCTCAAATGGCAGAAGACCTGCAAGCCTTTATTGACGGCGCACCCATACGCGTTTTAAGTTAATTTTTAATTCATTTATTATTGTAATTTGAATAGATTTGATAAGATTATTTCTATGAAATATTTTGCAGCTATTTTAACCTGTCTTTGTTTTATTTCTTCAAGCTCTCATGCAAAACAATTAAATATTGATTCTGTTTCCGAAAATCCCATTTTCGCTTATTTCAACAAACAGGCCAAAGTTAATTACATAGCTTTTGTAGGAGGAGAGGGCGTGAAAGGAAAAGCTTCAAAATCAAAAAATCCTGTAGCCAGATCTGGAAAGGAATTTCGAGATGTTGGATCTAATTATTTTATTTTCCCAAATCCCGCAAAGAAAATGAAATTAAGTAATGCAGACAGAAATGGCGGAAAAGACCATATGCAAAGAATTCTTAATTTGATTAATTACATAAAAACCCAGAATAGCCTTCCTATTGTTTTATTGGGGCATAGTCGTGGATCAATTTCAGTTTCATCAGCAGCCAAAATACTAGGAAAAGAAAATGTCAAAGGAATAGTCGTCCTTTCTTCCATCACAAGTTCTTATGGTGACTATACACCTTATTATCTAACCATGGAAAGTATGTTGAAAAAAGTAGAGCTCCCAGTTCTCGTTGTTCATCATGAAAAAGATGCCTGCACAGTCTCTCAGTACAATGCTGCCAAAAAACTTGCTGAAAAAAATAATTATAAATTAATAACCATATCTGGAGGTGGGACCACAGGAAGCGTGTGCGGACCTTTGCACTATCATGGCTTTGAAGGAACAGCGGAAGAAGTAATTCGTGCTGTACAGGAATGGTCTACTACGTTGCAATAATTTTTAATTAAAAAAATTATCGACGCTATTTAAGTTTTCAATCTTTTCAATCTTTTCTTGAAGATTATCTATTTTGTTTTGATCGTAAGCAAATTTAGCTAAACTTTTAAATTTTGTTACAATTTCATTTTTAGGCACAGGATTTTCAGGAGACCCTTTCCTAAATTTTTCCACATGGGTAAATTTTTTGTTATCATTAGTGGTAACTTCAATTTTTGCCATATGTCTAAATTCTTGACCAAGACTTTCAATTTCCGGATCTACCTCTGCATTTATTTTTTTCATGTAGTCTAATATTTTTGGATTTGATATTTTATCAGCACTAAATTGATCAACAAACAGCTCACCCTCAAGAGCGATTAACGCTAGTCCATAATAGATATTCATTTGAGCCGAGGTCACACTTTGATTTTCATATGGCCAAGCACAATGAACATAAGTTGGGTGACTGATTTTAGCTTTGATTTCTTTTATGTCATTAGATGAAATTTTATTATCTTTCATAATTGCCTTGAGGCAATCTAGAGCCGCATGAATACTAGTTACAGACGTATAGGGTTTGATGCCTGTATTTTGGCATTCCCATACGTCACCTAATTTGTCTGTAGATCTAGAAAAATTATTTTTACCAGAAAAGCTTGATAAAAATCCTCCATACTCAGCTTCAATGATATTTGTTATTCCGGTAAATTCTTTTGCAGCAAGTTCAGCAGCCAGTACCCCCGCTTCTGCAGCTCGACCAGAGTGCAGTCTTTTGACCATAGCTCCCTCTTGGGCTGCCATTAAGCCAGCCCCTAAAGATCCGGCAATTCCTATCGCATGTAAAATTTGGTTTTTATTAAAATCCATTAATTTTGCAGCAGTAACGGCAGAAGCAATTGTTCCATGTGTACCTTGAGGATGAAAACCTCTTAACAAAAGGTCAGTTCCTGCAGCCGAACCTACTCGTGTCGCTACTTCGTATCCAGCTATAACAGCAGTTAAAAATTTTTTGCCATTTATGTTTTTGATTTTCTCAGAAACATTAATGGAAACAGGAACTACAATAGAATTGGGGTGTAGAATAGATTCCCGGTGAATATCATCCGCCTCAAACCCATGTCCTGCAGTAGAATTTACTAAAACAGCATTTAACACGGAAGTTTTTATATTAGTCCCAATTATAGTGCATTCCTGTTTATCCGTATTGTTTACTACAACCTCCATTAATTTTTTAGTCCAGGGTAAAGTATTTCCGTGTATGCAACAGCCTACTCCGTCTAAAAAGAGAAGCTTAATATGCTCTAAGACTTTTTTAGGAATATTTTCAAAAGTTAAATCTGCAGCAAATTCAGAAAGGATTTCTGTAGTATTGCCTTTTTTCATTTTGCTAAAGAATTTTCCAAATACCTTCAGCGGTTGCTAAAGTTTTTCCAGAAGAGGTTAGCTCTCCTTGCATAAAAATAAGAGATCTTGTTTGCTTTTTAATTTTAGCAAAACCAATAATTTCTTCTCCAGGCTTAGACCCAGCAATAAATTTTATATCAAGAGTAATTGTTACAGCAACACCATCTATTACCTGGTGCGCGGCAGTTCCCATCCCAGAGTCTAGAACTGACATAATATATCCACCATGCGTAACTCCAGCAGCATTCATATGAAAATCTTTTAAAGTAGTTCTGTATTCGTATTCGCTGTCAGAAATTTTTTTAAATTCTAAGCCACCATTGTGCAGCATGTACCCAACCTTACTTATATTCCTAAATTCTTTGCTCATGATTTATTTTTCTTCCTTAAATTTTAATGCTTTACCGTTATTGCAGTATCTTTTTCCCGTAGGTTCCGGACCATCATCAAAAATATGTCCGTGATGTCCATCACAGTAAGCGCAATGATATTCTGTTCTTGCGTAGCCAAGCAAATGATCAGTTTTAGTTTCAAAAACATTCGGATAACTTTTGAAAAAAGAAGGCCAACCACTTCCACTATCATATTTCATGTCTGAGCTAAAAAGTTTTGATTCGCAACCAGCGCAATAATAAAAACCTTTTCTTTTTTCACTATTGAGGTCGCTACTACCAGCCCTTTCTGTGCCTTCTTCTCTCATAATCATGAATTGTTCAGGATCTAAAGCTTGCATCCAATTTTTATTTATTTTCTTTCCCATATGGTTTTTTACTAAAAATAATATAATAAATACATCACAATTATGAAAAATTCTTACGATGTAGTGGTAGTTGGAACAGGTAACGCAGCATTATCTGCTGCTTTGTCAGCATCCGACAATGGAGCTAAAAAAATTCTTGTTATAGAAAAAGCTTCTAAAAAAGAAAGAGGAGGAAATAGCAGGTATACTAACGGCGCTTTTCGATTTGCTTACAATGGCTACTCTGATTTAAAAAAAATTATTCCTACACTAAAAAATTCAAATAGCATTGATTACGGAAAGTATACGGTGAATGATTTTTTGAAAGATATGCAAAAAGTTACAAATGGCAAGACAGACAAATCTTTATCAAAAATTTTAACAGGAAATAGCTTTGAGACAGTTCAGTGGTTGAGCCAAAAGGGTCTTAAATTCACACCCATTGAAGGAAGACAGTCTTTCGTGGTTGGAGGTAAAATGAAATATTGGGGCGGTTTAACTTTGGAGGTTAAGGGCCAAGGTGAAACCCTAGTAGATTCTTTACTAAAAATTGTTGAAAAACACAAAATCAAAATTCAATACGATACAGCTGCCGTGGATCTAATCTATGAGGACAATACAGTTGTGGGCGTTGAGGTTTTAAATAAAAATAAAATGGAAAAAATTTATGCCAAATCGGTAGTGCTGGCTTGCGGTGGATTTGAATCAAATCCAGAAATGCGAACAAGATATTTGGGGCCTGGTTGGGATATGGCAAAAGTAAGAGGAACTAAACACAATACTGGAGATGGCCTAAACATGGCTTTTAAAATTGGAGCTTCTGCATTTGGAAATTGGTCAGGTTGTCATGCGGTGTTCCATGATTTAAACGGACCAGAATACAGTGATTTGAAAATTAGCAATAAGTACAGAAAAATTAGTTACCCGTGGGGAATTGTTTTGAATGCTAATGGCGAACGATTTGTTGATGAGGGAGAAGATTTTAGAAATTATACGTATGCAAAATTTGGCAAAGAAGTAATTAAGCAACCCAATCAATTGGCGTGGCAAATATTTGATAAAAAAGTTAGACCCATGTTGTATAGCGAGTACGATGTTAAATCTGCAACCATGGTCAAGGCAAATACTCTTGAAGAGTTAGTCAAAAAATTAGCAGGTGTTAACAGTCAAAAGGCTTTAGAAACTATTATGGAATATAACAACTCTATTGACGAAAAAGTAAAGTTTGATCCGACCATTAAAGATGGAAGATGTACCCAAGGCCTGAAAGTAAATAAAACCAACTGGGCAAATAAAATAGATAAAGCTCCTTACTACGCTTACGGAGTAACCTGCGGAATTACTTTTACTTTTGGTGGCTTGAGAATTAACAACAAAGGACAAGTATTGAACAAGGTAATGAAACCTATCAGGGGTTTATACGCAGCGGGTGAAATGGTTGGAGGAATTTTTTACTTTAATTACCCTGGCGGAAGCGGACTAACTTCAGGCGCCGTATTTGGAAAACTTGCAGGAAAATTCGCAGCTAAGCACTAAAAGGCGATTTGATTTTAAACTGTTTGCTTAATTTATTTAAATCTTCGACTATATCGTAAGTTA
The DNA here is from genome assembly GCA_963925905.1 of uncultured Pelagibacteraceae bacterium. Classification (GTDB taxonomy): domain Bacteria; phylum Pseudomonadota; class Alphaproteobacteria; order Pelagibacterales; family Pelagibacteraceae; genus IMCC9063. The sequence goes on along the minus strand of CAWUVR010000027.1, from coordinate 10,110 downwards.
AAGACAAGCCCTGTTTCTTATTGAGAAGGTATTTTTTGTACTCAGGCTCTCCTGGGTAAAGTATTTCTTTAAAGTTTTTAGCCCGTTTTAGCTTTCTTACCTTTGTTATTCCATACTGCATTTTTTTTATAAAACTTTTTTTATTTTGAAACAAATCTGCTTTTAGACAAACCATAAAATGACCAACGTTTGCAGGACCAGAAAAATCATTAATAGCATTTTTAACTTCACCACTATGATTGGCTCCAGTAAAAATTCCAGCAATAATATCCATCATCCAAGAAATTCCAGCTCCTTTCATGCCACCAAAAGGCAACATAATTCCTTCAAATGCTTTGGAACCATCATTGGTTGGTTTTCCAAACTTGTCTAAAGCTAGGCCAAATGGTATTTTTTCTCCTCTTTGTGCTGCAAATTTTAATTTACCCCTAGCTACAGATGATGAAGCCATATCTAGAATAAAAGGATTATCTTTATTATTGGTTGGAGATCCAAATGCAAATGGGCTCGTTCCAAAGTGAGGAGCCATAGCACCATGTGGAGGCAAAGCTTTAGATGCATTAGTAAACACCCAAGCAATACAATCATTTCTAGTTGCTTGTTCTAAATAATTTGCAGCCATACCAAAGTGATTGCTATTATAAATTCCCGCAATACCTACGCCATATTTTTTAGCAGCGGCAATACACTTTTGCATAGATAAGTGAGATGTAACAAAGCCAATTCCGTTATTTCCATCGACGTGAAAAATATTTTTTTGAATATTTTTAAATTTTATATTTGGTTTTGGGTTAGCTGCTTTTTTTAGAATTCTATTGCAGTACACTGATGTTCTAACCACACCATGCGACCAGACACCCCTCATGTCCGCGCGTACTAAGCCATTGGATACTATGTCCGCATCTTTTTTGGATAATTTGCACTTTTGAAAAATTGCAGAAATAAATTTTTGCAAAGTAGCTTCTTTGATTCTGTGAGTTATTTTATTTTTTTTTATGCTCATTTAATATCTTGTGTGTTTTTCCAGTCGCAACGTCCGTACGTGTCGCATTTGCGTTTGCATATGTCCAATATATTTTTAAATTTTCTTTTTTGTTATTTATAAATCTATGCGGAACCTTTGCCGGGATCCAGCATACCTCGCCTTGTTTAAGAGTATATTTTTTTTTATTTATTTCAGCTAGCGCAGTACCTTTAAGAACAAATACAGCTTCTTCACAATTGTGGTAGTGTAGATTAATTGATTTGTTTTTAGGAATCAGAGTTGTTCCACTGATCATAGACTTGGAGCCAGAGTTTTTATTTACAAAGACCTTAGTAATTACTGTTCCAAATCTTTTTATAGATTGAATTTTTTTTTCTTTAAATATAACTGGTTTGATACGTAACATCTTCTTTGAATTAATTTTAATTGTTATATATAATATTGTTGAAAATGAATAATCTTAAATTTTTAGTATTAGAAGGAGATGGAATAGGTCCCGAAACAACAGCATCTTCTATTGCAGTTTTAAAAGCAGCGTTAGCTATTTTTGATTTAAAAGTAGATCTTGTATTTGACGATGTTGGTTTTGCTTCTTTAAAAAAATACAAAACAACTATTAGAAACGAAGTTTTAAAAATTGGTGAAGAATGCGACGGCATTATACTCGGGCCATGTTCGCACAACGACTATCCACCAACAAACGAAGGAGGCTTAAATCCTTCTGGAGTTATCAGAAAATATTTTGATCTTTATGCCAATGTTCGTCCGGCTAGAAATAGACTGGGAAAATCAACTAGATTTCCCATGGGAATAGATTGTCTTGTTATGAGGGAAAATACAGAAGGCTTTTATTCTGATCGTAATATGTATCTGGGAGTTGGAGAGCTTATGCCAACCAAGGATGTTGCCATATCAATCAGAAATATTACCAGAAAAGGATCCATGCGGATTGCAGAAAGCGGATTTCAATATGCTCAAGAGAGAAGAAAAAAATTAGTCGCCGTTCATAAGGCAAATGTCCTAAGATATAGTGACGGTCTCTTTCTAGAGTGTGCGAGAGAAGTATCCAAGAAATACCCAGAAGTTGAATATAAAGAGCAAATTGTAGATTCTATGTCTGCATTAATTATAAGAGACCCTTCAGTATTTGATGTCATTTTAACTACGAATTTATTTGGAGACAATCTGTCAGATGCAGCATCTGAAATTGCGGGAGGTCTTGGCCTTGCAGAATCGATTAATGCAGGTAGCGATTTTTGTATTGCACAGGCCCAACATGGTTCAGCCCCAGACATTGCGGGAAAAAACATTGCAAACCCTGTGTCAGCAATTGGTTCAGCAGCGATGATGTTGGATTGGCTAGGTAAAAAAAATAACAATAGTCAGTTAAAGCAAGTGGCCGATCTAATTGAAAAAGCGATAGACAAAATGGTTATTAACCCAGAAACAAGAACACCTGACATTGGCGGAACACTATCTACTACTGAATTTACTAAGAAATTAATTGAAAATTTGAAATAACTTAATTCGACAATATGGAAATATTAAAAAATCTTATTTTAGAGCCGTGTGTTTGGAAAGTTTCGGATTTCAAAAATGAAAATGAATGGACTTACACTTTTAATGAAAAGCAAATCTTAGAATTGGAATTAGCAGCGAAAAAAATTATCGATCAAAAATTAGCACCAACTTCTTTTTCAAAAAAAGATTTTATTTTAGATAGTTTGGCAGAAACATTAAATCAGCAGCTAGATGTTTTGCAAAATGGCCGTGGTTTTATTAGACTTAGAGGCTTAGACCCAAAAAAATATGACGAGTTGACCTTACAAACTATGTATTGGGGTATTTGCAGTTACATGGGCACAGGTATTCCGCAAAATTCAATGGGTGAGTTAATGAGTGGAGTAAAGGATTACGGAGATAAAAATGTTGGAGACAATCCGTACAGACAAGGAATTCGATTGCACAGAACTACTGCAAAAATTGATGCACATACAGATAGTTGTGACCATGTTGCTTTGCTTTGCGTTAAAAGAGCAGAAGAAGGTGGCGAGAGTGGAGTGATTAGCGCTCTTGCTCTTTACAATAATATTTTAAAAAATAAACCAGAATATCTAGAGCCTTTGTGCAAAGGATTTTATATTGATCTCATTGGTAAAGGAAAATCAGAAAAGGAATTGAGTGCACATCCCATTCCAGTGTTTAGTTTTTTTCAAGGAAAGATGTGTTCTAGATTTAACAAAGGACAAATAGAGCTTGGAGCAGAAAGACACTCTGGTGGATTGGACGCTTTAAGTAAGGAAGCCATAGAATATCTTCAGTCATTAACAGAGAAGGACGAGTTTCATTTAAAAATGATGCTAGAAGAAGGTGATATACAAATTTTAAACAATAGAGTGACTTATCACACACGAACAAAAGTAGTTGATCACGAGGATCCAGAAAAAAAGAGATTGTTGTACCGTGTTTGGTTAAACGCTCCCCAACCAAGACCCATGGCCCCAGAGTTTGCTAATCAATTAAACACTGGCGAACGTGGCGGTGTTACTAAACGAATTCATTAATTTTTTGTCCAATATTCACCCAACAGATATAAAAGAAATTAACCTCAAGGATCATAAATGTTTTTTTGTGGGTGGAATAAAAACGGTGATTGATAACAAAGAAGTTATTAAAGGCACTATGTATGTGGAGCAATTCACTCCAACAAAATACAAAAACAATCATAAAATTATTCTTATTCATGGAGGCGGACAAACGGGAGTTGGCTTTTTAAGCACGCCCGATGGAAGAAGAGGGTGGGCTCATGATTTTTTACTTGCAGGATTTGAAGTGTTTGTTGTGGATCAACCAGGAAGAGGAAGGTCAGGTTATTCTTCCACATTATACGGAGAGTATATTGATAGAGAATTAGACATGGACGATTGCGAAAGAAGATTTACTTCTATGAAGGATCTTGGAAACTGGCCTCAATCTAAGTTGCATTCACAATGGCCAGAAGATGGAAAAAGAGGAAATAAAATATTTAATCAATATATGGCATCACAAGTAAATACGATGGAAGACAGAATTGAAATTGAAAAGATGTCGAGAGTTGCCTTGGCAGATTTATTAGATCAAGTAGGACCAGCTTTTGTTTTAGGTCACAGTCAAGGGGGTCCCTTTTGCTGGTTAGCGGGCGATGTTAGGCCCGATAAAGTATTGGGCTTGATCGCGGTAGAACCAAATGGACCACCATTTTTTAACGTAGCTTATGGAGGGCATGCGCCCTCTCATTTAAAAAATTCAAAAACTAATCCAAAAAGAGAAGGTGATAAAGACTGGTATGTTACGAGTTCAAAATCAGATAGGCCAGGAGGTATCACATACTTTCCTTTGACTTTTGATCCACCTCTTCTCGAGAGCGAATATTTGGTTGCGGAGTTGGATATTGCGCAGACAGAACAGGAGCTGGTTCAATGTTATTTGCAAAAAGAGCCTGCTAGACAATTGACCAATCTAAAAAAAGTTCCGGTCTTAATTTTATCTGCAGAGGCCTCTTACCACGCACCTTATGATCATGGCACTAGTAATTTTTTAAAACAAGCTGGAGTACAACATGACTTTTTTAGATTGCAAGATTACGCAATAAAAGGGAACGGGCATATGATGATGTTAGAATCTAATAACCACATTGTGGCAGATTTTATTTTAATGTGGGTAAAAAAGCAGATCTTAGAGAATAACTGTTGATAAAGAGCCTATAATTTCATTTTACAATAAAAGTTTTTTAATGTTTATTGCATATTCTAATATTTAACTAACAGGGAGAAAATAATGTTTAAAAAATTTTTAGCGATGATAGCTGCATTGATGATGTCAATGTCGAGCTCCTTTGCTGTAGACTTTAGCGGAAAAACGGTTGAATGGTTAATTCCATTTGGTGCTGGAGGAGGATCTGATAAGTGGGCAAGATATTATGCTCCAATGTTATCAAAAGCATTACCAGGCAATCCAGTAGTTGTTGTAAAAAATTGTCCAGGTGGAAGTGGAACAGTATGTTCTAATCAATTTGCTCAAATGAAAAATGGAGACGGGCTTACTATTCTTGGTGATTCAGGATCTTCTAAGTTTCCTTTTTTACTAGATGACAAAAGAGTTAAGTATAACCCTAATAAGTGGCCGACTGTTTTAGCGTCAGCAACTGGTGGAGCAGTTTATGTGTCTCCTTCAAAAGGTTATGCATCAGCAAAAGACTTTAAAAAACTTCAAGGAAAAAAATTAAAGTATGGTTCTCAAGGAGCTACTTCTTTAGATTTAATTGCTTTGCTTGGATTTGATATGTTGGGACTACAAGTGGATCCGGTATTTGGATACAAAGGTAGAGGACCAGCAAGAGTAGCATTCGAAAGAGGAGAGATGACAATTGATTATCAAACTTCTTCAGCTTACTTAAAAGTTAAAAGCACTTTAGTTAAAGAAGGCAAAGCAGTTCCAATGTTTTCATGGGGAGCGCTTGATGCTAAAACTGGGAATATTACAAGAGATCCAACTTTTCCAGAGTTGCCATCTTTTCCAGAGTATTATCAACAAGTTCATGGAAAAAAACCGGGCGGTGTAGCTTGGAATGCTTGGAAAACTTTTTTTGCTTCAGGTTTTGGTGGTCAGAAAATGGTTTACCTTCCAGAAGGAACTTCAGCTGAAATCGTAAAAATTTACGGCGATGCTTTTGACAAAGTTCATAACTCTGATGAGTTTGCAAAAACTCGTAAAAAAGTTTTGGGTTCTTATGCAGCAGCAGCAGGACCTGATGCTCAATCAGCAGCTAAAGCTGCGTTTACAATTGATCCAAAGGCTAAGGCATGGATCAAGGGTCATTTAACTACAAAATATAAAGTTAAATTTAAATAAAAAAAAATAATAATTCGGGGGCCACCAATTTTATTGGTGGCCCTGTCTTATTTTAGAGAACACTATGTTTGATTCTTTACTATCTGCCTTTTCTTTAATTTTTTCCGGACCGCATTTTCTATATTTGTTGCTTGGAGTTACCATGGGTATTTTTATTGGAATACTTCCAGGTCTAGGTGGTATTGTAGGATTTTCTATTTTATTACCTTTTATTTACGGAATGGATCCAGTCTCAGCATTAGCCATGTTGATTGGGTTGATTGCCGTTATCCCAACTTCTGACACTTTTACTTCAGTATTAATGGGAATTCCTGGATCAAGCGCTTCCCAGGCAACAGTATTAGATGGATTTCAGCTAGCCAAACAAGGACAAGGAGCAAGAGCTTTAAGCGCCGCTTTCGCCGCTTCTCTATTCGGTGGATTGTTTGGTGCGATAGTTCTTACTTTAATTGTAGTTATTGCAAAACCAATCATACTTTTTTTTGGTTCAAGCGAACTATTTATGCTTGGTATTTTAGGAATCAGTATGGTGGGTGTTTTATCGGGAGATAGTTTTGTTAAAGGTTTTTTGGCTTGTGGCGTAGGACTTCTTTTGGGAACTGTAGGAAGTTCTCCGGCAACTGGTGAGTGGAGAATGACTCTCGGAAGTTATTATCTATTTGATGGATTAAAGGTTGTTACTATTGGTTTAGCAGCATTCGCAATTCCAGAAATTTGTGATTTATTAAGAAAAAATACAACCATTGCAACTAAAGACGAACCTTTAGGACGAGGTTGGTTACAGGGTCTTAAGGACGTTGTTAGAGAAAAATGGATTGTATTGAGATGCGCTGGAATAGGAACGTTGATAGGAATTTTGCCTGGTCTGGGCGGAAGTGTTGTGGACTGGATTGCCTATGGTCACGTCGTTCAAACTTCAAAAGATAAAAGTAAATTCGGCAAAGGAGATATAAGAGGAGTCATAGCCCCAGAGTCTGCAAACAACGCAAAAGAAGGAGGAGGATTGGTGCCAACAATTCTTTTTGGAATTCCTGGCAGTGGAAGTATGGCAGTATTTTTAGGCGGCCTAACGCTTTTGGGCATAGAGCCAGGTCCGGCATTAATTGAAGAAGATTTGCAATTTACTTACGTTATGGTTTGGTCACTTGCTATAGCGAACGTGCTAGGCGCAGGTATTTGTTTTGTTATTGCGGGCAAGGTAGCAAAAATTACCAAAATTCCTTACGGAATATTAGCTCCATTCATGATCATGATTATTTGTTTTGCAGCATTTCAAGTAACTAGAAGTATTTTTGATTTATATACTTTAGTAATACTGGGTGCTTTCTGCACATTAATGAAAACTTATAATTGGCCTCGACCAGCATTGCTAATTGGTTTTGTGTTGTCAGATACTTTAGAAACTTTTCTTTATCAAGCCGTACAAATATACGAATGGGGTTTTTTATTAAGAACTAGCGTTCTGGTTATTTTTGGAATTACCTTGCTATCCGTTTATATGGGAATGAGAACTAAGCTAGAAAAGCCAGCAACCGTTCAAGTTGGCATTTCTCATTTGTTAAAATTTAATTTACAGACATTTTTTTTAGGAACTATTTTTATTTATTTTATCGTTAGTCTTTACGATTCTTACCAGCTTAATTTTTTGGGAGGCGTGTTTCCATTGGGAGTATCAGTTATTATGTTTGTTACTATGACATATACTTTATTTTTTAATAAAAAATGGCTTTCAAAAGCGATTAATTCAAATTACAGTTCTGAAGACACTAAAGATTTATTTTTGGCCTTTTCATGGATAGTCGGTCTAATTATTTTAGTGTCATTGTTTGGATTTGTTATTGGTTTGGTGATATTCTTTATTGGCTTAATAAAAACGAAAACTGACTCAAGTTGGAGTAAAATTTTAACACTAACATTTTCAGCAATTACTTTTATGTTAATTTTATCTCATTATATGACTCTGGATTTTCCAAGTGGCTTGTTGCAATACCTCGTTAAACTCCCATGGCCTTTTAATTAAAATGAGCGATCAAATTAAAATTCCTTGTTTATTTATGCGCGGAGGGTCATCCAGGGGTCCTTATTTTTTAAAATCTGATTTACCTGACGATATAAAAAAAAGAGACAAAATTTTGTTAGCTGCCATGGGATCACCTGATGTAAATCAAATAGATGGTCTGGGTGGAGCCAATCCCGTAAAAAGTAAAGTTGCCATTGTTTCAAAGTCAAATGAAGAGGGAATTGACGTGGATTATCATTTTGCTCAAGTTAAAATTGATGAGCCAATCGTAGACACCAAGCCATCTTGCGGAAATATGCTAGTGGGAGTGGGTCCTTTTTCAATTGAACGAGGATTGGTGGAAGCTCAAGAAGGCACAACAAGAGTTGTAATTAGAGACGTTAATACAGGAATGAAAATAGAAGAGCTTGTTAGAACACCCAATAAAAAAGTTTCTTACGAAGGAGAGTTGAAGATCGATGGAGTTCCCAACAAAGGATCTCCAGTTGAAGTTAGATTTATCGATTCGATTGGCTCTAAAACAAAAAAATTATTTCCCACAGGAAATAAAATTGACAAGATTAATGGTATCGAGTGCAGCTTTGTTGATGCGGCTATGCCAGTAGTTTTTTTTAGAGCTAAAGATTTTGGCATTACAGGAAACGAGTCACATACAGAGTTAAATCAAAATCAAAAATTAATTGATGACATGAATAAAATAAGAATTGAATTGGGAAAACGCGTTGGCTTTGGCGATGTTACCAAATCTGTTATTCCAAAAATTGCTCTAGTGTCCAAAGCAGACAAGGGAAGTATTAAATCGAGATATTTTATGCCATGGAGTTGTCACAATGGTTATGCGATTACAGGATCCATTGCCTTAGCTGCAGCAGCAAAATCGAAAGGAACAATTTGTTCTGAATTTTACAATGACTACTCCCCAAATGGAAATTTTGAAATAGAACATCCAACAGGAGTATCCAAAGTTAAATTGGAAATTAAATATGAAAATGATGAAATAGTTGACTTGATTGCAGGAACTATTCGTCATGCAAGATTAATTATGTCTGGAGAAGTTCACGTCCAAAGAAGTTTAATTGAATAATGAACCTGCTTTTAAAAAATAAAAAATGCATTGTCACAGGAGCCAGCCAAGGCCTAGGTAGAGCAATCGCCACCCTTTTGGCTGCAGAACAATGCGATCTAGTATTGGTCGCTAGAAGAAAAAAACCACTAGTAGAAGTTCAAAAACTAATAAGCAAAAAATACAACTCAAAAGTTTTTATTTTATCTATAGATGTAACTTCTAAAAATGCGGAAACTAAAATTATAGATTTTGCATTAAAAAAATTAGGCTCTATAGATGTTTTGGTTAATTCCGCAGGTGGTTCAAGACCAACTACTTGGGATGCACCAGAAAGTTTTTGGGAAGAGGGGATGAACTTAAACTTTACTGCTTTAAGAAAACTTACAACAAAAATAATTCCTATAATGAAAAAAAATAAGTGGGGTCGTGTCATTAATATTACTGGCTCTGTTGAACCTAGAGAGGTTAATGTGGCCAACGCGGCAAAGTCAGCCGTGCATGCTTGGGCAAAAGGACTTTCAAGAGTTGTTGCGGCTAATGGCATAACTATTAACTCAATATCTCCAGGTCGATTGAATACAGAACAAATTTTAAAAAGAAGGCATCCAGATCCCAAAGAGAGAAAAAAATTTATTAAAGAAAATATACCCGTTGGTTACTTCGGAGAACCAGAGGATTTGGCTTGTTTAGTTGTTTTTTTAAGCTCACCTGTAGCAAAATATATCACAGGGGAGCTCCTACATGTTGATGGAGGAATGAAAAGATTTGCACATTAGGCACCTTTTATTATTGCAAATCTTTTTCTTTAATACTATCAAGCTGTCTCATGAAAAGTAAAGATACATATAAATCTCTAGATACCTTGGATGTTCAAGGTAAAAAATACCAGTTTTACAATTTACAAAAAGCAGAAAAAAATGGTTTAGAGGGAATTTCCAAACTTCCCAAATCATTAAAAGTTTTGTTAGAAAACCTTCTTAGATATGAAGATGACAAAACTGTAGACACTAAACAGATTAAAGCCATTCAATCTTGGTTGAAGAGCAAAACCTCAGAAACAGAAATTGCTTACCGACCAGCAAGAGTTTTGTTGCAAGATTATACAGGAATACCTGCCGTAGCAGATTTGGCTGCAATGAGAGAAGCAGT
>CAWUVR010000026.1:0-30635 GCA_963925905.1 uncultured Pelagibacteraceae bacterium | reverse complement strand
TCTTCTTGATTATAAAGACCTGTATTCATCAAGTCCTTGGCTTTTTTAATTCTATACAGATCATAATGAGCAATATGTAGTTTTTTTGTAATATAATAATACTGAACTATATTAAAGGTAGGGCTAACAACCTCCTCTTGTTTAATTTTATTTTTTTCTTGAATACAGTGTATTAAAAATCTTGAAAAAGTTGTTTTACCAGCACCTATTTCTCCTTTTAAATAAATAGTATCTCCAGCTAAAACTTTTTTTGATATTTGATTGGCTAGTTTTTGAAGTTGCTTGATGGAAATAAATTCCATTATTGTTAATATCTGTATGTGTCGTGCTTAAATGGACCTTGCTGGGGAACGCTTATGTAGTCAGCCTGTTCTTTTGTAAGTTTTGTCAATTTTGCTCCTACTTTTTCTAAGTGGAGATATGCAACTTTTTCATCTAGGTGCTTGGGAAGTACATAAACTTTATTTTCATAGTTTTTTGAATGATTCCAAAGCTCTATTTGAGCCATAACCTGGTTTGTAAATGAAGCACTCATTACAAAGCTTGGGTGACCCGTACCGCAGCCGAGATTAACGAGTCTTCCCTCTGCTAATAAAATAATTCTTTTCTTGCTTGGCAGTTCTATCTCATGGACTTGGGGCTTAATTTCAGTCCATTTATAATTTCTTAATGCATCAACTTGAATTTCATTATCAAAGTGACCAATATTGCAAAGAATGGCCCTATCTTTCATCATTCTCACGTGATCAGCTGTAACAATATCTTTGTTACCAGTCGCTGTAACAATTATGTCTGCACTACTAATTGCCTCGTCCATCAAAACTACTTCGTAGCCTTCCATGGCTGCTTGTAATGCGCAAATAGGATCTGTCTCTGTAACTAAAACTCTTGCTCCATTCTGTCTTAGAGATGCAGCGCTTCCTTTTCCTACGTCACCAAAGCCTGCAACTATGGCTACTTTTCCTGACATCATAACATCTGTTGCTCTCTTAATTCCGTCGACAAGACTCTCTCTGCAGCCATACAAATTATCAAATTTAGATTTTGTAACTGAATCATTAACATTGATAGCCGGTATTAATAGTTTCTTTTGGGATTCCATTTTTTTCAAAGCCAGTACGCCTGTTGTAGTTTCTTCCGAAACTCCTTTTACTGACTTGAGTAAATCTGAATATTCTTTGTGTAGTAAAGCTGTTAAATCTCCTCCATCGTCAAGAATCATGTTGGGCTTCCAATCTTTATTGCCCTCGATAGTTTGTTTAATACACCACCAGTATTCTTCGTCAGTTTCGCCTTTCCAAGCAAATACCGGAATTCCTTTTCTTGCTATTGATGCTGCCGCATGATCTTGGGTAGAAAAAATATTACATGAAGACCATCGCACGGAAGCTCCCAAAGAAGTGAGTGTTTCTATTAATACTGCCGTTTGTATTGTCATATGAAGACAACCAAGAATATTTGCTCCTTTTAGGGGCTGTTTAACAGAATACTCGGCACGCAATGCCATCAATCCTGGCATTTCTGTTTCCGCGAGAGAAATCTCTTTATCTCCGAAATCAGCCAAATTAATATCTTTTACTTTAAAATCCATTTTTATAGTTGTCCTTTAACAAGTTAAATGCGTGAAATCAATTAATTATTTCCGCAAGGGTAACTGTATATCAATCACAGCACCTGAATTAGAAGTTTTTGAAAAGTTATAAGCTTCAATAGATCCCTTGTGTGAATCGATAATACTTTTTACAATATTCAATCCTAAGCCTGAATGATTAACGGAACTGTCATCGGGGCGGTCACTATAGAATCTTTCAAAGATCTTACTTACATTTTTTTCGTCAAATCCTGGGCCTTTATCTCGGACTAGTATTTTCACCTTTTTGTTTTTTTGCGAAATAGACAATGTAACTGCTTTATTTCTTGGGCTAAATGAAACAGCATTTTCCAAGATGTTGGCTATCACTTGCTCAATTCTGCTTTCAATGCCAAATATTTTTGCTGTTTTTTGTTTTAGGGACAAATTTTTAAAAACAATAGAAATATTTTTATTCAAAGTTTTTGTATCTGTATTAAAGTCTTCTACAACAGCTTCAATTACAGGTATTAAATCAAATTCTTTTGCAGTAGATCTAGACTGAGTTGCCTCATCTTTTAAAACTTGAGAATAGTCAGTAATAAGTCTTTCAATTCTGTCTACATCATTGGATATAATTTTTAACAATTTGTCTCTTTTGATCTTGTCATTCGTCGTATTAAGCAGGTCTGATGCGCCTTTGAGAGATGCTAAAGGATTTCTAATTTCATGTGTAAGATCAGATGCAAATCTTTCAGCCAAATCAATACGGTCATACAATGTACTGGTCATTTCACTCAATGATCTCGATAAATTTCCAATTTCATCATCTCTATTTTCTATTCTATTAACGAAACTAATTTTTTTTCTTTCAGGAGAAGCTTGATTGGCAAGCGCACTTAGCTCTCTAATTGGTTTTATAATGTATGCATTTAAAAAAATGGAAAAAATTAAAATAATAACCGCAGCTACAACCACAGATCTAAGAACAAAGTTTTTTCTTTCTTCAACAGCTAGCATAATCTCATTTGAAATTTCAGAAATAATTATTATAAGCTGCTCATTATTTTCTAAAAGAACCTTTGAAAAGGTGTGAACAATAAAATTTTTTTTGACTAGCTCTGATTCGCTAAAATTATTTGTATCGCTTAATCTAGTTATGTTTTTTTTTAAAAAACTTTCATTGGAAAGATCTTGTTTTGTATTGCCGATCAATATTTTTTCTTCTTCTTTAGCCTGGCTTTTCAAACTTGATTGCTCAATTTTTAAAGCTTTGGAAAATACTTTTTGGTCAAGATCTAAGAAAATTGAGTCGAACAAAGGCTCTCCTTCTTTGCTCAAAAATCTTATCTGATCTACTTCATCTAATAGAAATTTAGATTTAATTAAAAAATTTTTTAAATCTTTGCTACCAATTTTGGTTTTTTGTATATTTAAATTAGCTTCAATATTTTTGATAACACGAAGATGCTGGTTAGATTGCTTAGATATTAACTCTGGTTGAATAGCTTTTAGATAAATAAAAGTAAAAAAACCAAGAATAATAAATGTAAATAAATTAAAAACTAAAAACTGAGCCAACAAAGATCTGGAGGACAGCAGTCTAGTAAGCATTATTGGCCTACATTCCAACGATATCCACTGCCGTACCTAGTTTCTATAGCTGAAAAATCTTTATCAATTTTTTTAAATTTTTTTCTAATTCTTTTGACATGACTATCAATCGTTCTGTCTTCCACGTCATCACTTTCTTTGTATGCAATAGTCATTAAATGAGACCTCTCTTTAATAACGCCAGGTCTTTTAGCCAATTCATATACGATTTGGAACTCTGTAGTTGTTAGCTTGTCAGGCAAAGCTTGATTGTCCCATGTACATTCAAGTTGTTCGGGGTCAAGCATGAGCTTTCCTTGCTGAACTGTGTTTTTATTAACTGGAATATTCTGATCTCTTTTTCTAAACTGAACCTTAATTCGCTCTATAAGAACTTTAATTGAAAATCCTCCTGATTTTTTTACAAAATCATCTGCCCCCAATTTCAAACCTAGCAACTCATCCACTTCTTCGTCTTTTGATGTGAGAAAAATAATAGGAATATCAGTTTTTTTTCTAAGTTTTTTTAACAACTCCTCTCCATTCATCTTTGGCATTTTAATATCAATAACCGCCAAATCAGGCGGTGTTCTTGTAATTCCAATGTAGGCGCTTTCACCATCAAGGTACGTTTGAACTTTAAATCCTTCATTTTCTAAAGCCATAGAAACACTTGTTAAAATATTTCTATCATCATCCACTAATGCAATTATTTTGTTCATCATTTAAGAGTTAATATTATCAAACAAAGTCAAAAAAAAGACCACTAATTAATGAGCTTCAGTCCAGTTTTTACCGCTTTTTATGTCTACTATGAGTGGAATACTAAATTGTAGAAGAGGTTCTGATGCACTTTCCATCTCAAAAGATATTTGTTTTTTTACATTACTCTCATCTTTTTCTTTACATTCTAGGAGTAGCTCATCATGCACCTGTATAAGCAAATTAGCATTAATATCTTTATCTATAATTTTTTTATCAATTTTTACCATTGCAAGTCTGAGGACGTCAGCAGCTGTTCCTTGGATCGGAGCATTGATGCATGCCCTTTCTTGAAAGGTTCTTAAAGTATGATTTTTATCATTAATGCTTGGAAAGTGGCACTTTCTATCGAATAAAGTTTTTACATAACCATTTTTTCTACAGAACTTTATTGTCTCATTCATAAATTCTTTAATCTCGGGAAACTTTGTAAAATAAGATCTTAAAAAACTTTCAGCTTCTGAATTGCTGACAGAAATTTGTTTTGCCAATCCATATGAAGATATACCATAAATAATACCGAAGTTAATTGCCTTGGCTTTTCTTCTCATATCTTCATCCACTTGCTTAATGGAAACCCCAAATATTTGGCTAGCTGTTAAATTGTGAATATCTTCCTTATTTAAAAAAGCTTTTTTTAACTCCTTAACATCTCCCATATGGGAAAGGATTCTCATTTCAATTTGACTATAATCGGCTGAAATAAGACTTGAATTTTTGTCTGTAATAAATGCAGATCTAATTTCTTTACCCTCTATATTTTTAATAGGGATATTTTGAAGATTAGGATTTGCACTTGCAAGTCTACCCGTTGTGGTAGCTGCCAATAAAAATGACGTATGAACTCTTTTTGTTTTTTTATGAATGTAAGTTGGAAGTGTATCAGTATAAGTATTTTTGAGTTTGGACTTTTGTCTCCAATTTAGAACTAGCTTCGGAAATTCATGACCCTGATCTGCCAAATCTTCTAAAACTGAGACATTGGTAGCAAAATTTCCTTTTTTGGTTTTTTTTGTTCCTGCAATTTTTAATTTTTCATAAATCACATCTCCCAATTGTTTTGGAGAACCAATGTTGAATTCTTCCTTTGAAATTTTAAATATTTTTTTTTCAAGGTTTTTAATTTCAATCTCAAATTTTTTTGATAATTTTCCTAAAATATTTTCATCTATCTTAATTCCATTATTCTCCATTGTGGCTAGAATTTTAATTAATGGCTTTTCTAAATTTTCATAAACTCCCAAAACATTTTCTGTAAATAATCTTTTTTCAAAAAACTGGTACAATCTAAGAGTGATGTCTGCATCTTCGCAGGCATAATCTTTAGCTTGCTCGATATCCACGAAATCAAAAGTTACCTGGGCTTTACCAATTCCAGCAACATCTTTAAATGAAATGGTTTTGTGCTGCAAATGAATCTCTGACAAAAGATCCATATTGTGCCTATTTTTTCCAGCATCTAAAGAGTATGACATCAGCATCGTGTCTTCTATTGAATTCATTTGAATTCCATATTTCAAAAAAATTCTATAATCATATTTTATATTTTGACCAATTTTTTTAATGGTAGTGTCTTCCAAGTAGGGCTTGATCACTGCCAAGACATCTTTTGGGTTAAGTTGTTTTTTAACTAGAGGATCTAGTTCTTTTTTATGTCTCAACGGTATATAAAATGCCTCTCCGGCCTTATAAGACAAAGAGATTCCAACAAGGTCTGCAACCATTGTATCCAATGAGTTGGTTTCAGTATCTATTGCAAAGATTCCCTTTTCATCCGCTTTTTCTAAAACATCTTTTAATTCTTGAATGTTTAAAATAAGAGAAAAATTTTTTTTATATTTTTTAGGAGCGGAAGGATGATCAATATTTTTGTCTTCTGATTTTTTTATGTTTTCTAGGGTTGTGCTTGTTTCATCAGAAAATTTTCCGTAATCGGCTTCCAACCTGTTAAAAAGTCTAGTAAATTCCATTTCTTTAAGAAATTGCAATATTTTATCGGCATTAATTGGCTTCAAAACAAACTCGTCTAATGTGTTTTTGATAGGAACATCTCTTTTTAATGTAACCAACTGTTTGCTCATGAAAGCTTTGTCTTTATTGTCTTGCAACGACTGCCTACGCTTTGGCTGCTTAATGCTGGCCGCGTTATCTAAGAGATTTTCAAGAGAGCCATATTCATTAATTAATTCAGCGGCAGTTTTGACGCCTATTCCTGGAACTCCGGGAATGTTGTCTGAAGAATCTCCGGCTAAAGATTGAACATCAATCACTTTGTCTGGGTACACTCCAAACTTTTCTTTCACCTCCTCTTTGCCTATAAAGCGATCCTTCATAGAATCAAACATGAAGGTGTTGTCATCAACTAATTGCATCAAATCTTTATCTGATGAAATAATCGTAACCTTAATGCCTTTTTTTGAAGCTTGCTCCTTATATGTTGCGATCAAATCATCGGCTTCATAGTTTAGCAATTCTACGCTGGGGATATTAAATGCTTCCACAGCTTTTCTAATATAGTCAAATTGAGGAATTAAATCTTCAGGAGTGTCGTGTCTATTCGCTTTATATTCTTTGAAAATATCATTTCTAAAATTTTTTCTTGCGCTATCAAATATAACCGCCAAATGAGTAGGACGATCAGCTTTATCTAATGACCTTGCTTCCTCTAAGAACTTATAAAGCATACTACAAAAACCACTTACTGCCCCGACCGGCAAGCCATCACTTTTTCTGGTGAGGGGTGGTAGGGCATAATAGGCTCTAAAAATATAACCTGAGCCATCTATAAGATAAATGTGCTTGTTGGAGCTATTGTTCATAAAACTAATTTCTTTTATAGAAATTATTAAGTATTAATACAATTATTACTTCATGAATAATTCAATCGCTCTTCAAGTAGAAAAGGTTAGCAAGTCTTACAAGTTGAAAAATGACAAGTCTTTGTTGGCATTGGACAGTGTTACTTTTGATGTTAAGCAAGGAGAGATTTTTGGTCTGCTGGGCCCCAATGGTGCCGGAAAATCTACTTTGATTAATATTTTAGCTGGAACTGTTATCAAATCAGAAGGGACTATTAACGTGTGGGGGTTTGATTTGGATTTAAATCCAAGACAGGTAAGAGCTTCATTGGGAGTTGTCCCTCAAGAAGTAAATGTAGATCCTTTTTTTACACCAAAACAACTATTGGAAATTCAAGCCGGGTTATATGGAGTAGCAAAGAAAGACAGAATTACAGATAAAATATTAGAACTGACCAGTCTAACAGATAAAGCGAATGTATATATGCGATCTCTTTCCGGCGGTATGAGAAGAAGATTATTGGTGGCAAAAGCAATGGTACACCAGCCACCCATATTAATATTAGACGAACCAACCGCTGGTGTTGATGTTGATTTGAGACAAAAGCTTTTAGAAAATATTAAAGAACTAAACAGACAGGGAGTAACTATTATTTTAACTACACATTATCTTCAAGAAGCAGAAGAATTATGCGGTAGAATTGCAATTATTAATCATGGAAAAATTGTTGCTTTGGACAAAACTGAAAATTTGCTATCTGAAATTCATTTAAAAAAAATAAAATTTAAAATAAAAAATTTCAAAAATATTGGTGAAAAACTAGATGAAAACCTTGTAATTGAATATTTAAAAACCAACGAAATATCTATCAAATATGACAAAACAGTTACGGGCGTTGAAGATATCATTTCTAAAATTAAAGAAAAAGGGCTTGAAATTGAAGATATAATGACGGAAGATGCTGACCTGGAAGATGTTTTTATAAAATTAACTAATAACAAATGATCGAACAAAAAACTTTTGATAAAAAAACTTTAAGCAAAACAATTAACTATGTTTTGTTAATATTTTTTTCAACATGCCTCCTAGCAATTTCTTCCAAAATTAAAATTCCTTTTTACCCTGTGCCAATGACAATGCAGACTTTTGTTGTATTGAGCATTGGTATACTTTTTGGTCCAAGATTGGGCGCAATTGTTCTTGTGACATATTTAATGGAAGGGGCAATGGGAATACCTGTGTTTGCTGGAACCCCGGAAAAAGGCATGGGATTTTCGTATATAGTGGGTCCAACTGGTGGTTATCTAATTGGGTATGTAATAAGCTCTTTTTTGGCTGGGAAGATCAATTTTAATAAAAAATTTATAACAAGAATTTCTCTTTTGATTGTAGCCATTTCCCCAATATATATCTTTGGTCTTGCTTGGCTTGGAATCTTGTTTGGTTTTGACAAGCCCTTATTGAGCTGGGGTTTAAATCCATTTATTTTAGCAGAAGTTTTAAAATTACTTCTATTGGCTATCTTTATTCCTAAATTTTTATCATTTAGAAAAAAAATTTCAAATAAGATATAAATTTCTGAGTTCTTTATTCGATGATCTGATTGGACTCTGGAGAATTAAAAGAAGCATATCCACACACGCCGTTTCTAGTGGGATTGCCTTTATAAAAAAAAATAAACTAAGAGAAATTGTCTTGCAAGAAAAGTTTCTTACAAATATTAATAAAAAAAATATTATTTTTGGAGAAAATAAGTATCTAATAAAAAAAAATAAAAAAGAATTAGAATTTTTTTTTAATACTGGTCCAGATGTGGGGAAGCTTTTTCAAAAATTTAGATTAAATAAAAAATCTGATAGCTCTTTGTATTACTGTCTAAAAGACACCTACCAAACTACTTTTTATTGGGTTAATAATAATTACTTTAGAATTACTCATAAGATTAAAGGTGTGAATAAAAATATATTTATTAATAGTCACTATTATAAAACTAATAATATTAGATTATTTAATAAATTTACTTAGGCGATCTTTTAGACAATATTCTTTGTAGTGTTCTTCGGTGCATTTTAAGTCTTCTGGCTGTTTCAGAAACATTTCTATTACACAATTCAAAAACTCTTTGAATATGCTCCCACTTAACACGGTCTGCGGACATTGGATTTTCAGGTGGTGCTGCTTTTTTATCCGGAGCTGCTAACAAAGCAGCTTCAACCGCTTCTGCATCTGCAGGCTTGGAGATATAATCGATTGCTCCAGCCTTAACTGCCGCTACCGCTGTTGGTAAATTTCCATACCCAGTTAACATGACAATCCTGCTATCTTCTCTATTCTTGTGAATTTCATCTACAACATCTAATCCATTGCCGTCTAGAAGCCTTAAATCGATCACAGCAAAGGCTGGTGGGCTTTTTTTAACCAAAATATTTGCCTCCTCCACACCTTTTGCCAAAATAACTTTGAAACCCTTTCCCTCCATAGCTCTTCCTAGTCTAAGTCTAAACGGATCATCATCATCCACAATTAGAAGCGTTTTATCTTCAAAATCGCTTATTTTAAGGGAGTTATTGTTATGTTTCATGGCCTCAATATAGGTGCAAATTTCACAATCACAAGGTTAAATTTTATCATGGGAGAGGATCCGGAGAGGTCAGAAATAGTATTTGTAAAAAAAAATATGTGCATACTTTTTATCTTTACATTAATTAAAAATAACCTTAATTGCGAAATTAAGATGGCTTTTTTAATTAAAATTTAAATAGCTGACTAGTAACTAACGAGAGGTTTTATGAGATGGCAAAATTTCAGTCTGTTGACGAGTTGGTCAAGATTACAAGACCAGTAAATCCAGTTTACTGCATTAGAAAAGAAAGTATTCAAACGGCCTCGAAATGGTTTGTTCAGAATTTCCCGGGCACAACATTGTACGCGGTGAAGTGCAATCCTAATGAACAAGTTTTACAAACAATATTTGATAGTGGTGTCACAAATTTTGATACTGCTTCTTTGGAAGAAATAAAATTAGTAAAAAGAGTTCTTCCTAATGCAAAAGCATATTTTATGCACACAGTGAAAAATAAAGAAAGCATCTATGAAGCTTACTTTAACTACGGAGTAAGAGACTTTTCCTTCGATAGTAAATTTGAATTAGAAAAAATTTTAGAAGTAACAAACCGCGCAAATGATTTAACTCTTTATTTAAGAGTTGCCATTTCAAATGAACATGCGGAAATTGATTTGTCAAAAAAATTTGGCGCAACTATCTCAGAAGCTGTAAGTTTATTAAAAAGTGCAAAAGAAGTTGCAAAAAAAATTGGAGTTAGTTTTCATGTTGGTTCTCAATGTATGCATCCAATATCTTATGCAAAAGCACTTAAGGACATCGCAACACTAATTAAAAAAGCAGAAATAACTCCTGATATTATCAATGTAGGTGGTGGATTTCCTTCTACTTATCCTGATTTATATCCAAGACCTTTGAGTGAGTATGTTAATGAGATTACAAATGCTTTTAACAAACTAAACTTACCAGACACCACTCAGTTAATTTGCGAACCAGGAAGAGCTTTGGTTGCTGAGAGTGGTTCTACAGTAGTTAGGGTAGAATTAAGAAAAAAACAAATCCTATATATTAATGATGGAACTTACGGCTCTTTATTTGATGCTGGAACACCAAGTTTTATTTTTCCAACAAGAATGATTCCAGTTGAAAAATCTTTTTCTAAAAGACTAACTCCTTTTAGTTTTTATGGACCAACTTGTGACGGTATTGATTTTATGAAAGGTCCTTTCTTGTTGCCAAACAATATAAAAGAAGGTGACTACATTGAAATAGGACAGCTTGGTGCCTATGGAATTAGCTTAAGAACACAGTTTAATGGTTTTTATTCAAATGAAATACATGAGGTTAGTGACAAGCCAATCATGTCTGTTTTTGAAGAAGAGACTGATAGCAACTATCTAGTTGCATAATTAAATATCAAAAAAAATTATGGGCCATAACAAATCTAGTTTTTTATCTACTGCAGTTGAGCATATCGACATTACCTCTTTTGATGCGCGACCAATTATCGATTCTATGTCAAAAATGTCTTTTACTTCAAGAGAGACTGGAAATGCTGCAAAAATTTTTAACGAAATGGTTAGCGACAAGGACTGCACAATATTTTTAACTTTGGCAGGCTCCACATCTGCAGGTGGTTGTATGCAGCTATATTCTGATCTTATTAAATACAATATGGTGGATGCGATAGTTTCTACTGGTGCCTCTATCATTGATATGGATTTTTTTGAGGCTTTGGGATTCAAGCACTACCAGGGAAATCAATTTCAAGACGATAACGTACTGAGAGAGAATTACATTGATAGAATTTACGATACTTATATTGATGAAGATGAGCTCCAATCTTGCGACAAAACTATTTGTGATGTAGCAAACTCACTTCCTCCTAAACCTCATACATCTCGAGAATTTATTTGGGAATTGGGAAAATACTTAAAAAAGAATTCTAAGAAAAAAAATTCATTAATAGAAACTGCTTACGATCATGGTGTTCCTATTTTTTGTCCTGCCTTTACAGATAGCTCTGCTGGTTTTGGATTGGTGTTGCATCAAGAACAAAACCCTGAAAAACATTTAACTATAGATTCTATCCGGGAATTTAGAGAGCTTACGGAGATTAAAATACAATCAAAGAATTCTGGTCTATTTATGATTGGTGGAGGAGTACCAAAAAACTTTGTTCAAGATACTGTTATATGTGCTGAGCTATTAGGTAAAAATGCTGAAATGCACAAATATGCCGTTCAAATAACTGTTGCCGATTCTAGAGATGGTGCTTGCAGCAGTTCCACATTGAAAGAAGCGAGTTCGTGGGGCAAAGTTGATACTACGAAAGAACAAATGGTTTTTGCTGAAGCAACTAGCGTGTTGCCCCTAATAGCAAGCGATGCATACCACCGTATGAATTGGAAAAACCGACCAAGAAGAAATTATTCAAATATATTCAATAAATGAGTTCTAAATTCAAGATTGGGATGATTCAAATAAAGATTGGATCAAATCCTAAAAAGAATATTGATAACGCAATAAAAAAAATTAGAAAAGCTAGTAAACTTGGGGCAAAAATTGTATGCCTCCCAGAACTTTTTTTATATCCTTACTTTTGCCAAGAAGAAAATCACAAATACTTTTCTTATGCAGAAACGATCCCAGGACCAACAAGCAAGATACTAGGAGAGCTCTGCAAGGAATTAAAAATTAACTTATTATCGCCTATCTTCGAAAAAAAAGTTCCCGGATTATACCATAATTCATGCTTTGTTATTAATGAGGAGGGAAATATTGTTGGAAACTATAGAAAAATGCACATACCAGACGATCCGCAATTTTATGAAAAATTTTACTTTACGCCTGGTGATCTTGGATTCAAATCTTTCAAAACAAAGTATTGCAATGTTGGTACGCTAATATGCTGGGATCAGTGGTTTCCTGAAGCTGCAAGAGCGACTTGCTTAAAAGGTGCCGACATTATTTTTTACCCAACAGCCATTGGTTGGCATCCTAAAGAGAAAAAGAAGTATGGAAAAAGCCAATTGCAGTCTTGGATAACTATGCAAAGATCTCATGCCATTGCAAATGGAGTTTATGTGGTGGCAGTAAATAGAATAGGATTGGAAAAAAGCAAAAAAGACAAATTGGAGTTTTGGGGCAACTCTATCATTTTTGATCCAAGTGGAAACATTGTAAAACAGGCTTCGCCCAACAAAGAAGAAATTGTTATTTGCGAAATTGATCTAAAAAAAATAGAATTTGCAAGACAGCACTGGCCTTTTTTAAGAGATCGAAGAATTGATCATTATAAAGATTTGCTAAAAAATCCATCTAATGGATAAAATGATTGGCAATACTGACTTCCGAATGCCTGCTGAGTGGGAAAAGCAAGATTCTACATGGCTGGCTTGGCCTCACAATAAAAACGACTGGCCTGGATTATTTGCTAAAATTCCAGACGTTTTTAGAGAAATTATATCAAGCATAAGCAAATACCAAAAGGTCAATTTACTAGTTCAGGACCGTGCACAAGTAAAAAAAATACAAAAATATTTAAATCAAAAGAATATCCGATTATCCAATATTCATATTCATGTCATCCAAACTAACAGGGTTTGGACAAGAGATACTGGTCCCATATATTTAATTAACAAAAAAAAAAGAGAAAAAATTATACTCAATTGGGGTTTTAATGCTTGGGCAAAATATAAAGACTACCAACACGATAACTTGGTCCCTTTGGAAATTTCTAAAATTCAAAATATTCAGAGCATTACCCCTATGGTAGCCGGTAAAAAAAATTCAATGCCATTTGTTTTGGAGGGAGGATCTATAGATGTGAATGGACAGGGGACTTTAATTACAACCAAAGAATGTCTTCTAGGAGCTGTGCAGCAAAGAAATCCTGGCTTATCTAAGAAAAAAATTGAAACAGTGATAGCCAAACATTTAAATATTAAAAAGTTTATATGGCTAAACAAAGGTATCGTTGGCGACGATACCCATGGTCATGTGGATGATATAACTAGATTTTTTGATACTAATAAAATATTTACAGCAATAGAGCATAATAAAAAGGACAAGAACTACGGCCCTCTTCAAGAAAATCTAAAAATTTTAGAAAAATCTACCAATCAAGATAATAAAAAAAATGAGATTATTGAAATACCGATGCCAAAGCCATTGTACATTAAGAAAACGAGAGTTCCTGCTAGCTATTTAAATTTCTATTTTGCAAATAACGTTGTTTTAGTACCTGTGTTTGAAGATAAAAATGACGACATTGCTTTAAACATTATCCAAAAAAATATCAAAAATAGAAAAATTATTCCGATTAACTGCAAAAATTTAATTTGGGGATTTGGCGCGATTCATTGCATGACCCAGCAGGAACCTTCCGTAAAATAATATTTTAATATTATTTGATAACGAAGCTACTTTCGCTCCAAACAACACTGACAAGAGCTCCACCCAGACTACTTTTTTTAAATGTTATTTTGGCCCCAGTTCTTTCTAATAATGTTTTGGATATAAAAATACCAAGTCCAAGACCACTTTTGTTTTTGGCAACTAGGGTGGATTTTATATATGGCTCACCTAATTTTTGAATAACATCCTGAGGGAAACCTTCCCCATCGTCATTTATATTTACACCAATTTTCTTACCCTGATTATAAATTTCAATTTCTATTTTTTGATTTGCAAATTTTAAAGCATTATCAATGATATTTCGCAAAGCATAAATAACTTCTACTTTCCTGCTAACAATAATGTTGTTTGCAATATTAACGTCATTTACCCTAACACTCTTGTTCTTGGGAGCCTCCAAAGAAAAAGTAATTTCTTTAATTAAATTCTTAAAAGAAATGTTTTCTATAAATGAATCTTGTTTATTGGGATCAGTAGATAAATCTTTTAATATATTTTTGCATCTCTGAATCTGTGAATTTAAAAGGTCCACATCTTGTTTAAATCTAGAATCTTTTCCCAATTGTTTTTTTAAATCTTCCACAACAAGAGTTATGGTGCCCAGAGGGGTTGCCAATTCATGAGCGGCGGCGGCGGCTAGACCGCCCAAAGATTTTAATTCCCTTTCTCTTGATAAAGTCTGCTCTAAATTATCAAGAGCCTTTGACCTTTTTCTATGTTCTTCGGCTATAGAATAGGCATAAAATCCTAAAAAAATAATACCCACCGTTAAGGAGGCCCAGAGTCCAAGAAGATAATATTTTGGCAAAAAAATATGGGGTCCGGGTAGGGGCAAGTACTGTTTGGTTAAAACACTTAATAATAAAATTGATGTGATGGCAATAATGACACTGCTTCTTTTAGATAAATAAGTAACTGCAATGGTAGTTGGGACTATAGTTAAAATAGAAAACGGATTAGTGATACCTCCGGTCAAGTAAAGCAAAAAAGACAGTTGAATTAAATCATACAAAATACTTAGACTTGCCCAAAAATTATTTAATCTTTGTGTAGAAGTTTTAATAAATTCCAAAATACTGTTAAGAAAAATTGATAAAAAGATTGCTGCCAATGCCCATGGATAAGGAAATTCAAAGTGGTAGTAGAATGTAATTAGACAGACAGCAAACAACTGTCCAATAATTGCAATCCACCTTATATTTATAAGAGTTTCTAGTTTAATATTTTCCTGGCTTAGCCCAAAAATATTTTTAAGATTCATTTTAAACGTCTAGATTATTGACGTTAATAGCGTTGGTATTGATAAAATCTTTTCTTTTTGAAACATCATCACCCATAAGAATATCAAAAATTTCAACATCTTCAGCTGATGGGGATGTCTCTTCATTTCCAATCATAGAGAGTTTTTCACTAACAGAAGAATAATTAACTTGAAGCAAGGTATTATTTTTTGGGTCTAAAGTTGTATTCCAAAGCTCTTCGGGATTCATTTCACCCAGTCCTTTAAACCTTTGAAGAGTAAACTTCGATTTTTCGATTTCAAAAAGTTCCTTATACTGTTCTGAATCTTTTTTTGCAGTCTTCAAGATATCTGAATGTGAAATAATAAAATCCTCTAAAGCTTGCTCATTTTTAATATAAGTGGATTTTGATCCTTTGGTCATTTTATAAAGTGGTGGTTGAGCAATCCATATTCTTCCTGTTTTAATTAGCTGATTAAACGGCTCGTTGTTAAAAAAGGTTAAAAGTAATGTTCTGATGTGTGATCCATCAACATCGGCGTCGGTCATAATAACAATTTTTCCATATCTTAAATTTTCAATTTGAAACGGGTCAAACCCAGTTCCCAAAGCATTAATCAGTGTGATGATTTCATTTGAAGATAACATTTTTGCAAAAACTTTTTTCTTTTCACCCGGATCATTTTTTTGCTCAACATAAGTATTTAAAATTTTACCACGCAAAGGTAGTACTGCCTGAAACTCCCTGTTTCTCGCTTGCTTAGCAGATCCGCCTGCCGAATCTCCCTCAACAATAAAAAGCTCTGCTTTTTCCTTGTCGCTGGTTTGGCAGTCAGCCAATTTTCCGGGTAGACTGGTGATATCTAATGCACTTTTACGACGCACACTCTCTCTTGCTTTTCTGGCAACTTCTCTTGCGACAGCTGCGTGAATTATTTTTCCTATAATAATTTTTGTTTCCTTTTGATTCTTATCAAACCAAACCGATAATTTTTCACTGGTAATAGTTTCAACAACCGGTCGCACTTCTGAAGAAACTAGTTTTTCTTTAGTTTGTGATGAGAATTTAGGGTCAGGAACTTTTGTAGACAAAACGCAAATCAATCCCTCTCTGACATCCTCTCCAGAAATTGTAACTTTTTCTTTTTTTGCTAGTCCATTATCCGTAACATATTTATTAATAAGTCTTGTAATGGCGTTTCGAAAACCCAATAAATGCGTTCCGCCGTCTTTTTGCGGTATATTGTTAGTAAAACACATTACCTGCTCATTATAAGTTGCGTTCCAAACTAACGAACATTCCACTTCAATGTCATTTTTAGATCCTATAAAATAAATAGGCTCCTCTAAAATCTGTTCGTTAGAATCGTTCTTAATTTTTTCTTTATTTTTATTTAGATCCTTAACAAATTCTTTTATCCCACCTTCAAATTTAAATTTGTAATGTTGAGGTTTACTTTTTCTCTGGTCAGTTAAAGTAATTTCTAAACCCTTATTAAGATAAGCAAGCTCTTTTAATCTTTTTTCTAAAATGCTTGTTTGAAAAACTATGGAAGTAAAAATCTCAGCAGAGGGTGCAAAAGTAACTGAAGTTCCAGTGTCTTCTGATTTTCCAATTTCAGCTAATGGCTTAATCGCTGCTCCATCCTTAAATTCTATAAAGTATTTTTTCTTTTCTCTAGATATTGTTAATTTTAGATTTTCAGAGAGAGCATTAACAACCGATACTCCAACTCCGTGTAGTCCTCCCGAAACTTTATATGTTTTGTGGTCAAATTTACCACCGGCGTGTAATTGGGTCATGATAACTTCTGCTGCAGAAATACCTTCTGACTTGTGAATATCTACAGGAATACCTCTTCCATTATCTGAAACGGTTACTGTGTTATCGCTGTTAATACTAACATCAATTTTAGAACAATGGCCGGCTAATGCCTCATCAATAGAATTGTCTACAACCTCAAACACCATGTGATGCAGACCTGTTCCATCATCTGTATCCCCGATGTACATTCCTGGTCTTTTTCTTACGGCATCTAAACCCTTCAAGACTCTAATAGAGTCTGCGCCATAAGAATCTGGTTTTTCTATTTTTTCTAAGTTTTTGCTCATTTTTTTGATTATAAAAGAAGTTCTTTTATATCATTTTTATTGTTAAAATTGGAGTGCGCAATTAGGCCAAATCTATAAAAAAAGCTTTGTTTTCAATGGCTTGGAAGATTTTTTTATTGGTTCCTGTATACCAAGCTTGAGTATTAAATTTAGCAACTTCTCGGAAAAAATTCCCCATATTTTTTTCATCTATGTGCGATGAAATCTCATCAAATAACAAAATAAACTGAATACCTTCCTGCTTGTACATCCAGGCAAAAGCCAAAACAATGCTAAGCAAAATAGATTTTTGCTCTCCTGTAGAACAAAGCTCAGAATTTAAATTCTTGTTACAATCAAAAAAATTAATTTGGTCGATGCTAGGGCCGAACGTATTGCGCTTGATAGATTCGTCTAAGGAACGATTGTCAAAAAATACCTTGGCTATTTTTTCAATACATTCTTTTTCCTGCAAAAGTTGATTTTCTAGATCATTATATATTTGAATTTTAAATTCTTTGAATGATTTTAATAAATTTTTAGATATTGTGTTTAAAGAAATTATTTTTTTTCTTCTCTCAATAAAAATTGTATATAGAATTACTGCCATTTTTTCTTCTACAATTGAGATCCATTTTTTATCTGAATTGTTAATTAAAAGAGCAACTCTTTCTTCTGATAATTTTTTAAAATCTGTTAAATTTTTTTTAAAATTCAAGTCTAAGTTTGAAGTAATTTTGTCGATAAAGTTTTTTTTAGTAGATCCACCTTCATACATGATTTTGTCCATATGAGGTGAGAGCCAAATAAAATTTACAAGAGAACTAACCTGCTGATTGGAAACTTTTTTACTATCTATAAAAAAATTTTTAGAAACCTGATTGGATTCGTTAACTAATTCATAAGAAATATTGGTGGAATAATCTTTCTGCTGTAACCAGCAATCTACTTTTAAGAATTTGCTTTGTATTTCATTTTTTTTTTGAAAAAAATTTTCTAGCTTATTGCCCCTCATTCCTTTTGAGTTTGAGAAAAATGAAAGAGATTCTAATAAATTTGTTTTGCCAATTCCGTTATTGCCGTAGACAACAACGTCTTTGCTTAAAATTTTTGATTGAAAAGATGTGTGGGATTTAAAATTCTTTATATCTATTTGCTCAACAAGTGCCATTAGACATTAGACAACTCTCATGGGCATCACAACGTAGGTTGAGTCCAGATCTTTTTGGTCTTTGATAATGATTGGAGATGTTGCGTCTTTTGGTTTTAAAATAATATTATCATCTTGAATGTTACTTGCTATATCCATCAAATAACCTGCGTTAAAACCTATTTCTAAATTTTCACCTTCATAATTTGCGTTGATTTCTTCTATTCCCTCTCCTGATGAAGAATCATTAACAAAAAATCTCATTTTGTTATTTTCTATATTTATTTTAATTACGCCTTTTCTATCTACTGATAAGGATTTTATTCTATCAACTGCACTGATAAATTCGGCAACATTTGCCCTAACTTCTTTTCTACTATCCGTTGGTATCACTCTTTCATAATCAGGAAATTTTCCGTCTATTACTTTGGAAATAAGAATAACATCATTGATAACAAACTTTATTTTAGATCTTACTGATAAAATCTTAATCAAAGTATCTGATTCCTCGCTAATAATATTAATAATTTCAAATATGGTTTTTTTGGGCAATATTACTGGATGAAAACTCTTGTCATCTTCTAGACCAATTTGTGTTTTGCTTAAACGATGGCCATCTGTAGCAACAGCAACTAATTTTGGATTTTCATCTTCTGTTTTGTGCAGATAGATACCATTTAAATAATGTCGTGTTTCGTCATTGGATATTGAAAACTTAGTTTTGTTTAAAAGTTTTAATAAATGCTTTGCTTTTATTTCTAAGTAATCGCTTTCAATTGAATCTTCTAAGATTGGAAATTCGCTTGCTGGCAAGCAAGTCAAATTAAAATCTGATTTTCCAGATGTCAGCTTTAATCTTTTGTCGTTTTGTAAATTCAAATGAATATTCGAACCTGAGGGAAGTTTTCTAACCAAGTCATACAAAACTTGTGCTGTGGTTGTGGTTGACCCTTCTTTGATAATCTCAGCATTAATTTTTTCTGTAATAACAATGTCTAAATCTGTTGCTGAAACCTGTATCTTATCTTCGAATGCTTCAATTAGGACATTGGCCAATATAGGAAGCGTATTTTTCTTTTCAACCACGCCCTGAATGTGGGTAAGACATTTTAAAAAAATATCTCTGTCTATCTTAAGTTCCATTTAATTGCTTTTTAGAATTTTGTTACTTATATCCTGAACTTCATATTCAAACTTTTTATCGGCTGCCATTAATTCCTCTACCTTCTTTATAGCATGAATAACCGTAGTGTGATCCCTGCCGGTAAATTTTCTTCCTATATCAGGCAATGATTTTGTTGTTAGTTTTTTGGATAAATACATAGCAACTTGCCTGGGTCTTGCAATGTGCCTGGATCTTCTTGACGATAAAAAATCAGACATTGGTAAATTATAATAATTAACTACCAATTTCTGTATAT
The DNA here is from genome assembly GCA_963925905.1 of uncultured Pelagibacteraceae bacterium. Classification (GTDB taxonomy): domain Bacteria; phylum Pseudomonadota; class Alphaproteobacteria; order Pelagibacterales; family Pelagibacteraceae; genus IMCC9063. The sequence goes on along the minus strand of CAWUVR010000026.1, from coordinate 11,026 downwards.
CTTCTATGGTGATCACAGATTGCATATTGTTTAACAAATCCTTCAGTATTAGCTTTGCATCTTGCAATGTTGGTACCTTGTTCTGAATTCGTGAAGAAGCAATAATCCTATTTAAAACGCCCAACATGTCTCTAATACTAGACTTAAATTCGTTCGCAATAAAACTTAAAATTTCGTCATTAATCAACACTTCTTTGCCAAAATAAGTCTCTTCTGTTTTGCATCTATTTTTTAGAATTTGAAGTCTCAGAGCAATATCGGGTGCCTGAATATCAACCACCAAACCTCCGGCTAATCGAGACTTTATTCTATCCTGAATTCGATCCAGGTCATTAGGGGGCCTATCACAAGAAATAATGACTTGGGATTGGTTTTCAATCAAGCTATTAAAAGTATAGAAAAATTCTTCTTGGGTAACTTCTTTTCCACTAATGAACTGAATATCATCAAGAATTAAAACATCTACATTTCTAAATACATCTTTAAATTTTTGAGTATCTTTATTTTTAATAGATTTAACGAACTGATACATGAATCTTTCAGCAGATAAATAAATGATTTTCTTATCTGTTTTTTTAAGTTCATTACCTATTGCATTTAAAATATGAGTTTTTCCAAGACCAACTGTTCCATAAACATACAGAGGATTGTAATGTCCCAACGTTTCCGAAACTCTTTTTGCAGCTGAAAAAGCTAACTGATTGCTTTCTCCAACTACAAAGTTAGAAAAAGTTAACCTGTGATCTAATCTATTCGCAGCGTATCCGGCATCTTTGGAATCTGCCACTTGTGAACCTGTAGCAAAATCAACAATATTTGTTTGATTGCCTTTTTCACTATAAAAACTTTCATGAATTTCAAACTGCACTCTAGTAACTGAATTATCTAATTTTTGAAAAAAATCTAAAATCTTGTCTGCATAGTGAGAAACGATCCAATCTCTAACAAATCGTGTTTTAACAACTAGCGTAAGTGAGTTATGTTTTGTTTCTTTTGCTTCAACATTTTGAATCCAGCTTTTGTAAACATCTAAACCATAAATTTCTTTAAGCTTCATTTGCACTTCCGACCAATTTTTTTTTAGGTCGTCAGTATTTTGTAGTGCTGTGGAAATTGTCATAATTTTTAGAGAACGCTGTTGTACAGATGTAAGATATTAGTGCAAGAATTTTTTTAATAATATAAATAAAAAAAATATCGCGCAAAAAGTGAAATAAAAAAAATTATTATTTATTTTTTTAGCAACCTAAGATTGATTGAATAAAAAAATTATAAAAATAAAAAAAACAACCTTGAATTGATAGGTACCGACTTTGTTACTATCTAAAATTTGAATGGGACAAAAAAAAATTACTTAAGAGCGGAAATTTTTTTAGAGATACGAGAAATTTTTCTTGTGGCAGTTTGTCTTTTAATTGAACCTTTTTTCGATACTTTCATCAATTGTGATTGAAAAGTTGCAAAAAATTTATTAGCTTTTTCTTTGTCACCGCTTTTGATTAGGCTTTCCATTTGAGTTACTGCACCTTTATACTTACCGATACGCACTCTATTAATAGCGGTTTTCTTCTTGATTACTTTAGTTTTTTTCTTTGCAGATTTTGTATTTGCCATAAACGCCGTTGCTTATATATGGTGGTTTAAAAGTGGTCAACTACTATTCTTTCTGGCACGAACTACAAAAAAAAGTTGCTCGACCAGCTATAATAATTTTTTTAATCAACTCATTGCATTTTTTTCTTGGACACTTTTCGTTCTCTTTTCCATAAACTTTAAAAGAATTCTGGAACTCTCCAGACTTCCCCTCGGAGTTGTGAAAGTCACGTATTGTAGAACCACCTAGACTAATAGACTTTGTTAATATTGTTTTTATAGATTTTATTAAAAGGGTTATCTCCCTGTCTTCTAGGGTTGGAGCCTTCGTATTGGGATTAATTTTAGACAAAAACAAAGCTTCGTTAACGTAAATATTACCCAAACCACATATAAATGTCTGGTCCATCAGAATGTTTTTTATAGCTTTGTTAAATTGTACAATTTTTCTTTTAAAGAATTTAAAATTCAATTTTTTTGACAAAGGCTCGACCCCCAAATGAATGAGGTGCTGGCATTTTAAAAACTGCACATGGGTATAGTATTTTATAAAACCAAAACGTCTCGTATCATTATAGATCATGGTATTGTTTTTAAATATAAAATACAAATGATTGTGCTTATGAATTGGCAAAGTGGTAGAGTAAAAACTTGTATCTAACAAATCTTTATCTTTATTTTTGCTAATAAGTATCCTTCCAGACATACCGAGGTGAAGTATGAAAAAATTTTTATCAGACAAATGAAAAATCAAATATTTAGAACGTCTTGTGATTTTGTTTATTTTTTTCCCTCTTATGTTTGTTTTGAAATTTTTATCAATTTTATATCTTAAATTGTAATTATTGATTTTAATATCTGCGATATATTGGTTCTCGACGTATTTCTGCAGTGTTTTTTTGGTGATTTCTACTTCTGGCAACTCAGGCATAAAAAATAAGCTATTATAAAAATATCAATGTTTTATATTTGTACATATTAAAATGAAAACTACAAAACTTAAAAAAGAAATAGTAAAAAAAGTTTTTGATAAAGTTCATCATGAGTATGATGTCATGAATGATATTATGTCTTTTGGTTCTCATCGACTATGGAAAAAAGAATTTATTAAAATAATAAACGCCAAGAAAAATGAATCTATATTAGATATGGCATCCGGAACTGGCGATATAGCAAAATTAATTTGCAAAGAGAATATGTTTAAACAGCTATTTAGAATTGATCCTAATTACCTAATGCTAAAAACAGGAAGTAATTTTTTTGAAAAAAATAAAAACATAATTGAAATTTGTTCTGCAGCTGAGAATATTCCCCTAAAAAATGAAACTGTTGATACTTACGCTATAAGCTTTGGAATAAGGAATACTTACAATACAAAAAAGGCGCTTGATGAAGCCTACCGTGTTACAAAAAAAGGCGGTAAGTTTGTTTGCTTAGAATTTTACAAAGTAACTAAACCTGTTTTAAAAGAACTGTACAAGCTTTACTCGACTGCTATTCCTGCGATAGGTGAGGCTATAGTGGGCGATAGAGCTCCATATGAATACCTTACTAGCAGTATACAAAAGTTTTATACTCAAGATGAGTTTAAAAAAATGCTAGAACAATCAAAATTTAGAAATGCTAATTATATTAATTTAATGGCTGGAGTTGTCTCCATACATACTGCCTGGAAGATTTAAATGATAAAAAAATTATATAGTTTATTTAAAATTGGAAGATCGCTTGCAAAAGCTGATGCGCTTAATTATTTTGAAGAGATTTACAATCCGCCTTTATTTGTAACCATCACATTTAAGATATTGGGTTTTAGAATCAATTCAAAAGAACTAGACAAATCTATACCGGTAAATGAAAAATTTGTTAACGCCTTGAAAGAATTGGGTCCAACATTTATAAAACTGGGTCAATTCCTTGGCACCAGACCTGACATTGTCGGCGATACTTTGGCTACGGATTTGCAAAAACTTCAAGATCGAATGCCCGCCTTTAGCTTGGCTCAAGCAAAAGAGACTTTGCGGTCAGAGCTTGGCGAAGAAACATATGGCAAAATATCTAATATTTCCGAACCCATAGCGGCAGCTTCGATAGCTCAAGTGCATTTTGCATCTCTTAATAACAGTGAAAAACAAGTTGCTATTAAGATACTTCGTCCAAATATTGAAAAAATATTTAATCAAGAATTGGAAGCTCTCATGCTTTTTGCATATTTAGTAGAAATGTTTTTGCCCAAGACCAGAAGGCTTAAATTGGTTGAGGTCATTCATTTGCTAAAAGAGATAACAAGCATTGAGATGGATCTTAGATTTGAAGCTGCCGCAGCGAATGAGTTAAAAAACAATACGAGCAATGACCCTTATTTCAAGGTGCCCTCTATTTACTGGGATTTTACAAGCAAAAGAATTTTAACATTAGAAAAAGTTGAAGGAATACCGATAAGAGATATTGAAAAAATTAATGCTGCAAATATCGACAAAAAAGAACTGGCAAAATCAGTTATTCAAAATTTTTTAAGGCAAGCAGTCGGTGACGGATTTTTTCATGGTGACATGCATCAGGGTAATTTATTTGTTGATTTAAAAGGTAATATAATTCCTGTTGATTTTGGCATAATGGGAAGGTTAGATAAAAATAATAGAAAATACCTGGCTGATATTCTTTATGGCTTTATTCAAAGAGATTACGAGAAAGTAGCTGATGTTCATTTTAAAGCAGGCTTGGTGCCCAATAGCGAATCTAAAGAATCTTTTTCTCAAGCATTGCGCTCTATTGGTGAACCCATATTTGGCCAATCTATCAAGAATATATCAGCTGGAAAATTACTTGCTCAACTTTTTGAGATTACTGAAAGATTTAATATGGCTACTCAACCGCAGCTATTACTGTTGCAAAAAAACATGGTAGTAGTTGAGGGAGTTGCCAGATCTCTAGATGAAGAAGCAAATATATGGGATATTTCAAAACCTATTCTTGAAGGCTGGCTTACTAGAGAAATAAGCCCCAAGGCTAAATTGGAACAAGCAATTGGCACTGCTGGTGAAGTACTGGATAGACTTCCAGAAATTCCCAAGCTAATGGATCAGGCAACGAGAGCTTTGGAACTTTTTGTTGCAAAATCTACTTCTATTAATACCGACCCAGCAATTTCTAAAAATCTAGAAATAGAAAAAAATAAATTAAAAAATGAAAAAAACTCATTCATTATTAAAATATTAATTGTTGCGATTATTACTCTATTGATATTCAAATAAAGTTTATGGGAAGTTTAAATAATAAAAAAATACTACTAGTTATCTCTGGTGGCATTGCTGCATACAAAATATTAGATTTAGTAAGAAATCTAAAAAAAAAGAATTGTGAAATTAAAACAATTTTAACAGAATCTGCTAAAGAGTTTGTCACAAGTTTGTCTATTGCGTCCTTATCTCAAAATAAAGTTTACGAAAATCGTTTTGATTTAAATAATGAAATAGAAATGGATCACATAGCACTATCAAGATGGTGTGATATTATTTTAATTGCACCAACAACAGCAAATTTACTATCTAGATTAGCTAACGGTTCAGCTGATGATTTTATTTCCACTGTAGTATCGGCATCCAACAAGGATATTTTTCTAGTACCGTCCATGAATGTAGAGATGTGGAATAATCCAGCAACTAAAGAAAATGTACAAAAATTGATTGGCTATAAATATAAATTTATTGGCCCGGTAGTGGGCGACCTTGCTTGCGGTGAGACAGGTGAAGGGAAAATGTCTTCTATTAATGAGATTGAAAAATCACTTGAGCATTATTTTATTAGAAAAAATAATAATTTTGCAAAACACAAAGCTATTGTAACTGCAGGTCCCACCAGAGAGTACATAGATCCGGTAAGATATATGTCCAATGAATCCTCTGGCAAGCAAGGATATGAAATTGCTAAAAAACTTTTTGAAGCAGGTTTTGATACCACTTTAGTCACTGGACCAACTAACTTGAATTATCCTGATGAGTTGAAAGTAGTTAAGGTAACTAGTGCTCAAGAAATGCTTAATGCTTGCCAAAATTTGCTACCAGCAGATATAGCTATTTGTGCCGCTGCAGTTGTAGACTTTCATTCTGAGTATAAAAATGAAAAAATTAAAAAAGATCAACTTTCGGAGTACAATTTAAAACTATCGAAAAATATCGATATTCTAGAATATCTTTCCAATCATAATAAACATAGACCAAAATTAGTAATTGGTTTTTCAGCAGAGACTGAAAATGTATTAGAGAATTCTTTAAAAAAACTAAATAATAAAAGATGTGATTGGATTGTTGCGAATGATGTTTCTGACAAATCAATAGGATTTAATTCCGACAACAACGAGATTACTATTATTTATAAAAATCAAACAATGGAAAAAATTTCGAAAATTGCAAAATCAGAAATTGCCGTTGAGATTGTTAGCCGTATTATTAACTCTTTGGAAGGTGTGAATGCCAGAAATATTAATTAAAAAACTTTTTAAAGATGTTAATCTTCCCAAGTATGAGACAGATGGCTCTTCTGGTCTTGATTTAGAGGCCTATATAGATTCTGACATTGTTTTAGCCCCGGGTGAAAGAAAGCTAGTTCCAACGGGTATTAGCGTGGCAATGCCAAATAATATAGAAATCCAAATTAGGCCTCGCTCGGGTCTTGCTTTTAAAAATGGAATATCTGTAGTTAACACACCAGGAACCATAGATTCAGATTACAGGGGAGAAATAAAAGTTTTATTAATAAACCTTGGGAAAGAAGACTTTGCAATTAAAAGGTTTCAAAGAATAGCTCAGATGGTTATTTGCCCTATTATTAAGGCAACACTAAAAGAAACCGAGGACCTTCCGGAAACCGTTCGAGGAGATGGTGGTTTCGGATCTACTGGTCAATAGACATGCAAATTACAGGTGAGCAAATTAAAAGGTACGCTGGCCAAATTAATTTAAAAAAAATTAGTATTGCAGGGCAAAAAAAAATAATTCAAAGTAAAGTTTTAATTATTGGGGCCGGTGGCTTAGGCACTCCTGCATTAACATATTTATCTAGGAGTGGTGTAAGCAATATAGCTATTGCAGATCCTGACAAAATCTCAATTTCAAATCTGCACCGACAAATTCTTTATGATAAAAATGATTTAGGAAAATATAAAGCGGAGGTAGCAAAAAGAAAAATTCTTTCCATGAATCCAAAACTAAATATCAAAATATTTAAAAAAAAAATTACTAAAGAGAATATAAGCGTTATTGCAAAACAATATGACTTTATACTGGATGGCACTGATAGCTTTAAAAGCAAACTAGAGATAAATGACTACTGTAAAAAAAATAAAAAAATTCTAATTCTTGGAGCTATCAACAAATTTATTGGCCATTTGTTTGTTTTTAATTTTAAAAACAAAAAATTGAACTCTCCTTGTTTAAGATGTTTTATGCCTAAAGCTCCAGATCAAGAAGAAAATGACTGCCAATCACAAGGTATCATTGGAACTGTGGCTGGTGTGGTTGGTGCACTCATGGCCAATGAAACTATTAAAGAAATATTATCTTTTAAAAATTCAATCTGTGGAAAAATATTAGTTCTAGATTTAGAACAAGCATCATTTAGGTTGATCAATCTAAATAAGAATTGCAAAAATCATAGGTGATGAAAAAAATAATCTATTTATTTTTATGTTTATTTTTTTTGTATGATTCTCATTCTTTTGTAAATGCGGATGACAATTTCAAATATTTAAGTCTAAGAAACGATAAGGTAAATGTAAGAATCGGACCCTCACCAACATCCCCTGTTAAATGGGTTTATGAAAAAAAAAACTTACCTGTTTTGATTGTGGACGAATATTACAATTGGAGAAAAATTAAAGATTTTGAAAATGACAGTGGGTGGGTGCACGTTTCCCAGCTATCAAAGAAGAGGTCTGTTTTGTTTACTGAAGACAATATTTTAATTTTTAATAAACCTACAATATATTCTCGTCCTATTGTTAGGGTGGATAAGCTAGAGGTTGCCTCCATAGCCAAATGTTACTTGGATTGGTGCAAAGTCAAAAATAATCTTTTTTCCGGATGGGCTAAAAAGAATTCTTTATGGGGCTTAAATAAAAACGAGATTATCAACTAGTTTTATTCATAAAAATTATTTATAATTAATAAATTAAATAAATTAAAATAACCTAAGACAATTTCCAAAATGACTAAAAAAGATAATTATAACTATCAGGATCTTATAGACTGTGGAAATGGCCTCATGTTTGGAGAGGGAAATGCAAAATTACCTTTGCCTCCCATGCTTATGTTGGATCGTATTACAAAAATAAACAATAGCGGAGGAACTTATAATAAGGGGGTTATAGAAGCTGAGCTCGACATAAAAAAAGATCTTTGGTTTTTTGACTGTCATTTTAAAAGTGATCCTGTCATGCCTGGATGTCTAGGTCTTGATGCCATGTGGCAGTTGGTAGGGTTTTTTCTGGGCTGGGAAGGCAATCCTGGAAAAGGAAGGGCTTTAGGAGTTGCAGAGGTAAAATTTACCGGGGAAGTATTGCAAAACATTAAAGTAGCAAAATACATAATAAATATTAAAAAAATTTTTAAGAAAGGTGAGACTTCTGTTGGTCTTGCAGACGGGGTGCTTTTGGCAGATAATAAGGAAATTTACAAAGCTAAAAATTTAAAAGTAGGATTATTTAAGGGGGCGAATTGAAAAGGGTAGTTATAACGGGTCTTGGCATCGTTTCTTGTATTGGAAACAATCAGGAAGAGGTCTTTCAGTCTCTTATTAATGGCAAGTCCGGAATTTCTTTTGCGGAAGAATACAAAGAATATAATTTGAAAAGTCATATCCACGGCAAGCCGAACATAAAACTTGAAGACTTTATAGACAGAAAGATTATCAGATTTATGGGCGCTGGATCGTCTTACAATTATATTGCTATGCAAGAGGCAATTAAAGATTCTGGGCTTGAAGAAAAGGATGTGAGCAATTTTACTACTGGTATTATAATGGGCTCTGGAGGTCCTTCGATTGAAAATGTTGTTTTGTCCGTTGATAAAACGAGAGCAAAAACTCCAAAATTGATGGGTCCCTTCATTGTTCCAAGAACAATGGGAAGTACTGCCTCAGCTACTCTTGCTGTTCCCTTTAAAATAAAAGGGGTAAATTACACCATTAGTTCTGCGTGCGCTACGAGTGGGCATAGTATCGGTAATGCTATGGAGTTAATTCAATACGGTAAACAAAAAGTAATGTTTGCTGGCGGAAGCGAAGAGCTTCATTGGGCTATGACTGCGATGTTTGATGCTATGACAGCGTTATCATCCAAATATAATGACACTCCTGAAAAAGCATCTAGAGCGTACGATTCAACGAGGGATGGCTTTGTTATTGCTGGCGGCGGAGGAGTTTTGGTTTTGGAAGAGTTGGAGCATGCTAAAGCTAGAGGTGCAAAAATTTACGCAGAATTAACTGGTTATGGGGCGACGTCCGATGGTTATGATATGGTAGCTCCTTCTGGTGAGGGCGCAGTTCGATGTATGCAAATGGCTTTAAGCACTAAGAGAAATAAAAAAATTGACTATATAAATACACACGGAACTTCTACTCCGGTTGGGGACATTACAGAACTTAGGTCGGTGGGAGAAGTTTTTAAAAATGAAATTCCAAAAATTAGTTCAACAAAATCTTTAACTGGACATCCTCTCGGAGCCGCCTCTGTTCATGAGGCCATATACTGCTTAATTATGATGAAAAATAAGTTTATTGCAGCGTCTGCCAATATTAGCGATATGGATGCGGAAGCTAAAAAATTTCCAATTATTACTGAAGTTCAAAAAAATGTAGAGCTAAATGCTGTACTGTCTAATAGTTTTGGTTTTGGTGGCACTAATGCAGCACTAGTATTTGAAAAATTATAATAATGAAATTGTTAGAAAATAAAAAAGGTTTAATTATGGGAGTTGCGAACGAACGTTCGATCGCATGGGGAATTGCACAAAAATTATCTGAACATGGTGCGGAACTAGCTTTTACTTACGTTGGGGATGCTCTTAAAAAAAGAGTTATACCATTGGCAGAATCTTTGGGTTCAACATTCACACTGGATTGCAATGTGGAAAATAAAGAACAAATTGTTAAAACATTTTCAGATATTAAGAAAAAATGGGGAAATATAGATTTTGTAATTCATGCAATTGCCTTTTCGGACAAATCTGAACTTTCCGGAGAATATCTAAATACTACAAGAGATAACTTTTTAAAAAGCATGTTGATTTCCTGTTTTTCTTTTACGGAGATTGCAAAAGAAGCTGCGCCTATTATGAACAAAGGTGGAAGCATGTTAACGTTAACGTACGAATCTACAAAAGTAATTCCAAATTATAACGTAATGGGAGTTTGCAAATCAGCATTAGAAACAAGCACTAAATACCTAGCAAGAGATCTTGGTGCAAAAGGAATTAGAGTTAACGCGATTAGTGCAGGACCCATCAAAACACTGGCGGCTTCTGCCATAGGTGATGCTAAATTTTTATACAAATGGAGTGCTGACCATTCTTTGTTAAAAAGAAATGTGGATATTCATGACGTTGGAAACTCTGCCGTATATTTAGTCAGCGATCTCTCTGGTGGTGTGACTGGTGAAATTCATTATGTAGATGCTGGGTATAATAAAGTTGGCATGCCGGATCCAAAAAATATTATCTCTTAATTTATAACTGTAAAAATTTTAGAAGAAAATTTTTACAGTTATTAGGATTTTCTTACTTATCAATAGTTTTTCTACCTCGTAATTTTCTATATTCGGCTACAAAAGAAATAATATGAAATAAATTTATAGATTGAGGCAGAAACTCTCACTTTTTGATGGAAAATATGAAAAAACTATGCTTCTTTAGAATCTTCTAGGGCTTCTTTCATAGAAAGCTTAACTTTTCCTCTGTCAAACCCTACTACTTTTACAGAAACTTCGTCGCCTTCTTTAACGACATCAGAAACATTTTCTACTCTCTTCGCTGCAAGCTGAGATATATGAACTAATCCATCTTGTTTTCCTAAGAAATTAACAAATGCACCAAATTCCATAATTTTTACCACTTTGCCTTTGTAAATTTTTCCCATTTCTGGTTTGGCAACAATGTCTTTGACCATTTGGACTGCTTTCATTCTAGATTCTTCGTCTGCAGCTGCAATAGTTACCATACCATCATCATTGATATCTAGCTTGGCACCTGAAAGTTCTACAATTTCTCGAATAGTAGCTCCACCTTTTCCGATCACTGCTGCGATATCTTTTTTGTCTACTTGAATTCTTTCCATCTTAGGAGTGTTTTTAGAAAGCTCTTTTCTAGACTCAGTTAAAGCTTTAGCCATTTCACCTAGAATATGAATTCTTCCTTCTTTAGCTTGATCTAAAGCTTTTTCCATA
>CAWUVR010000025.1:0-22328 GCA_963925905.1 uncultured Pelagibacteraceae bacterium | reverse complement strand
AATACTTTGTAACCAATCATTTTTTCTAAACTAATAATATCCCTGCTAAGAGTGGACTGAGATTTTTTTAATTCTTTGGACGCATTGGTAAAACTTTTGAAAGTAGATATTTTTTTAAAACTTTGTAAGCGTCTCCAGTCCATGAAGCCAAACTATCTTTGAAAGTATAAAAAAGAATTACTTTCTTTGCTTATCAGCTATGCAGAAAATAAAAAAATAGGCCCGTAAAATAATTTACGGGCCTATTGGTTTTGATTAATTTAATAAACAATTAATCTCTGATCGCGTATGCTATCACTCCGATTTCGGCAACGTCTGTACCTTTTTTCTGAGCTTCATCACTAATTCTGATACCCACAGTAACTTTTAGGATATTCCAAACGATGAATGATGCAACAAACATGAATGCAACCACAGAAAACGTTCCCAAGAACTGAGTTCCAAAATTCATATCTTTGTTTGTAATTGGCACTGCTAACGTTCCCCAAATTCCTGCGAATAAGTGAACTGGAATAGCCCCAACAACGTCATCGATTTTTAGTTTTGTAAGCAATGAGGTAGCAATCACAACAATCGCTCCACCAATACCACCAATGCAAATTGCTGCAAAAGGAGTTGGCATTAAAGGTTCTGCGGTAATTGCAACTAAACCACCAAGCGCTCCGTTTAACATCATGATCACATCCGTTTTGCCACCGACAAATCTAGTGATTGCTGCATTGACGATTACGCCAGCGCATGCTGCTAAGTTAGTATTGATAAAAATAGTAGATATAGCTTTTGCATCAGCAAATGTTCCTAATGCAAGTTGAGATCCACCGTTAAATCCAAACCAACCAAACCATAGAACAAATGTTCCAAGAGTAGCTAAGGGAACTGAAGAGGCCGCATAAGGAGTGGTAAGAGCACCTTTTGCGAATCTTCCAAATCTAGGTCCTAGTACGATTGCACCAGCTAAAGCTGCTGCGCCCCCTGCTGCATGAACTAAAGTCGAACCAGCAAAATCAGAAAAACCTTTTGCAGCTAACCAGCCACCGCCCCACTGCCATCCCATTTCAATTGGGTACAACACGCCAGTTAAAATAGCTGTGAACAAAAAGAACGGCCAAATTTTAATTCGTTCAGCCAAAGTTCCTGAAACAATAGAAGCTGTAGTTGCACAAAATACCATTTGGAAATACCAGTCTGATCCTGCAGCATAAGTATCTTTTGCAAAATCTGTTCCGTCTGACCAAGGAACAAACTTACCTATAAAACCACCTTCTGGGATTCCGTAGGCTAAGTTATATCCACAAAGCCAAAACATAATTCCAGCGATTGCATATAGAGCTATATTTTTTGCAGCAATCGATGACACACTTTTCGAAGTCACCAATCCGCACTCTAACATTGCAAAACCTGGAGCCATAAACATTACTAAAAATCCACACACCAAAAATAACAAAGTATTAAAAATAAATGTTGTTTCTGGGTTAACTGTTGATTTGACGGCATCAGCAGCAAAAGACGGACTCACAAGTAATGAAAATATTGCTATCAGCAATAAAGTTATTTTTTTCATTATTTTATCTCCTTGTTTGATTAATGCTGCAAACATAGCCATGCAAAAATAAAATAGCATAGCTAAGAATCCCTAACAGCTATGTATGATGTAGATATCTAAAATAGGAATAGCAGCTATGAATTTTTTAAGTGCGAGAGAATGGTGTGCTCCAATTTAACTAACAGGGGACACTGAAGAGAAAAAACTAAAGCACACTCACATAAAGCGTTAAACCTATTCGTCTTCATTGCAAATTGCTTATTGGGGGAATCGCGTAATACGATTCTTTTATTTCAATGTCTTTAAAGCTTGTTTTATGTAGGCTTCTCTTAAGGATCGTGTGAAAACTCCAGGTTTTCCAGCGCTAATTTTTTTATCATTAATTTTTACTACTCCTGTAACAAAAGCAGTGGCTGAAGTAATAAAAGCTTCATCAGCATTTTCTGCCTCCATAACAGTGAATTGTTTAGCTGTTACTTTGTATTTCAACTGTTCCGCTACCTCTATTACCGCCTGTCTCGTAATTCCTTTTAAAATTTGATTGTCTGCTTCTCTGGTGTAAATATTTTTTCCTTTAATAATCCACGCATTGTTCGATGAGCCTTCCATAACATGTCCATTTCTAACCATCCAAGCATCATCTGCTCCTTTGTTCATAGCTTCTGTTTTTGCGATCGATGGATAAAGAAGCTGAATAGTTTTAATATCACAACGTTTCCACCTCAAATCATTAATAGTAATGACGGTTATTCCTTTTTTAGCAGTTTCATTATCAATTAATTTTTTTTTCTGAGTAAAAGCAGTAATGGTTAGTTCGGTATCAGGAGCTGGAAACGCAAAATCTCTTTCAGCAATTCCTCTGCTCACCTGCAAATAGACAATACCTTCTTCTACTTTGTTTAATCTTACTAACTCTCTATGAAATTCTAAAAAAATTTTTTCACTTATTTTCGGACCAAAATTTAGCTCCTGCATTGATCTTTGTAATCTTTTCATGTGATTATCAAAATCAACCAACTTTCCGTCTAACACGGACGTTACTTCATATACTGCATCTGCAAATAAAAAAGCTCTATCAAAAATAGAAACTTTTGCATCCTGCTCTGGAACAAACTCCCCGTTCACATACACTGTTCTCATAATCAATATTTCTTAAGCTATTTTTGTTTTTTGATTGGACAATCGTTTTAACAAATAATCATTCATATCTTGAACATTAAACTCATTGCTTCTGTTGTATTTTATATTGGTCTGCGGAAAATCATTTCTACAATGCGTTCCTCTGCTTTCATTTCTTTGTATGGCTGCATAAGTAATTAATCTTGAAACAAGAATCATATCCTTTAATTTAGCAGATAAATGCTTCGATTCCCTCTCAATTCTATCAAACTCGATCAGGGCTTGGTTTAGGCTTTGCTCACTTCTTTCCAATCCTACATTCCTTGTCATATTAGATCTTAGTTGCCATATGTATTTTTTTGCTCTGACTTTGCTAATTGTTTTTTCTTTAGGAAAATAATTTTCAATATTAATTTTTTGTAATTTAGTTTTGTTAATAGGTTTAGAATTTATGGTTTCGGCAATTTTTCTAGCAAACACAAATGCTTCTAATAAAGAATTGCTTGCTAAACGGTTTGCTCCATGTGCCCCCGTAGAGCTAGTTTCCCCACATGCCCAGAGTCCTTTTACTGAAGTTTGCCCTGTTAGATCCACTTTCACTCCACCCATATGATAGTGGGCTGCGGGAATAATTGGTATTAAATCTTTTTCGGAGTCTATCTTGGCTTTAGTTAGAAATTCGTAAGCTGTAGGAAACATGGTTATAAAACTATTTTTTTTAAAATGCCTGCAGTCTAAAAAAGTTGATCGTCCTTTTTCTTTTTCCCTAAAAATCGCTCTTGCCACAATGTCTCTTGGTGCAAGTTCCTTATCTGGATGAATAGCACTCATAAATCTATTTTTATTTTCATCTACCAAATAAGCGCCCTCTCCTCGAATGGCTTCTGTCAAAAGCGGCGCTGGGTCTAATCCAATATCAAGAGCTGTTGGATGAAATTGAACAAACTCCATATCACTCAATTGTGCTCCAGCTCTAGCTGCCATGGCTACTCCTTCGCCATAAATATCTCTTGGGTTAGTAGTGTAGGCGTAAATACTTCCTATACCTCCAGTTGCCAACACAACATTAGGTGCTTGTAAAAAAACAAAATTGTCTACGATACCTTGTTTGTTGATGTGCCCAACAATTCCTTCGCATGCGTTATCGTTTTGAACGATGTGATCTACAGATACATCTTCTACAAATGTAATGTGCTCTTGCGATTTTGCATGTTCAATTAACTTTTGAACAATAAATTTTCCCGATTGATCTCCGTTAATTTTTAAAACACGTCTTTTAGAATGAGCCGCTTCAATAGAAAGGTAAAAATTGTTGTTTGTGTCTTTATCAAATTGAATATTTATTTTTTCTAAAAATTGAATAACATCTAAAGCTTCCGATGTAATCATTCTCACTGCATCTTCATTGTTTAGACCGGAGCTAGCTTTAATAGTATCGGCATAATGAATATCCGGATGATCGTCTGTTCCCACAGCTGCAGCGATTCCTCCTTGTGCCCAAGCACTAGAAGACATCTCACCTAGCTTTTTTTTGGTGACTAAAGTTACTTTGCGGGGATACAGTGAAATAGCCACCATCAATCCTGAAATTCCAGAACCAACGACTACAACATCTGATTTATATATGCTTTCCATTTTTTATTACTTTGTTATAGATATTTGTTAAAATTAAGTAAAACAACATTTTACCTTATGAAAAAAATTATCATTCTTGTTACTCTATGTGTGATGTTTGCAAACAATTCGTATGCGGCAGGCAGCGATTCTTCAACTGAGGTTGTGAAACCCTCTTCTTACTCTGGGATTGTAAAGCTGATTAAAAGTGAACAATACGAAGAAGCAATTCAAGGTTTGGAAAAAATTTTAGAACAAAATAAATATAAACAAGATCCTGATATTTTAACCCATTATGCGTTTTCTCTAAGAAAAACTAAAAATTACACCAAAGCAGAAGAGTACTACCAAAAAGCATTGTCCATAGATCCTGGTCATAAAGGAGCTCTTGAATATATTGGTGAGCTATATGTCGACACTAAAAGATTAGATCTTGCAAATGCAACATTAAAAAAATTAGAGAATTGTAGATGCGAAGAGTACGCCGAACTTAAAAGCTATATTAATAAATAATTAGTATCTTTTTATTTCTTAGAATTTTCAACTAATCGCAGAACACACTCTCCAAATTTTTCTGTTTTGACCGTAAAGCCAAGTTCCTCACACTGTTTTTTAAAAACATCTAAATTATTTTTTTTAGTTTCCTGTTTTTCTGATTTTTTTACAGGTTTTCCGCTACCAACTTCTTGCAGTATTCTAGCAAACTCGTAACGTTTAAAATTAATAAACTTAATAGTGCACTTTTTTTCTTCTTTAATTCGCAATTCTTTTCCGTCTTGAGTTTTAAGATTTTTTACTTTTGTTTCATTACAGTGATCAAGAACAGTTTTGGCAAAATTATCTACGCTGATGTCTTCATCGTCAATAACTGGCATTTTTAATTGTTCACATTTTTTTAAAACATCAAATAATTTTTTTTTATCATTTCCACATTTGAGATCTCTTTCTGCAAATACATGATGCCTGCTATTGTAAACATGCTGGTTCATTTGCAGTTTCTCATTAACTTGCATTTCCTGGGTAAGTAGCGCTAAAAATCTTGGCTTAAGTTCCAAATGTTCTTCTAGCGTATACCAATAAGCCTTTGCATCTGTGTAGTCATCTGAGTAAGCATCTAACTTATTGTAACCCAGATCAACTAATCTTTGGTAATCCTTGCTGGACAATCTTTCTGCGGCACCGGCAAAATTTGCAGATAAAACCAAAAGAAGAAATATAATAAGCTTTAAAAATTGCATAATGTAAATTGCTATTGACTCTTATATTAAGAAAAAACTAAGATGAAAACATGTTTAATTCTATAAAAGTAGATCCTTGTAAAAACAATGTGGGGGCTTTTATTGATATTAAAATTGAAACAGCTAATGCAAAATCGATAGAAGAAATAAAAATTGCATTAGATGAGTATGGTGTTGTTTTTTTTAGAAATCAAAATTTAAATTCGGCTTCTTACATATCTTTTGCTAAACAATTTGGTCAGTGTGCTGATTATCCTATGTTGAGAGGACTGGATGGTTTTCCAGAAATAACCGTTGTGGAAAAAAAACCAGATGAAAATATTATGTTTGGAGAGGGTTGGCATACAGATTCAACCTACACCCAAGAACCTCCTCAATATACGATGTTGTATTCGATCAAGACTCCTCCTAAAGGAAAGGGGAATACTTTATTTGCATCACAATACGAAAGTTATAAAAAATTACCTGAAGAATACAAAAAGAAAATTGAAAATTTAAAAGCAGTGTTTAGTGCAGATGGTCCTATTTCCAAAACTAGGAATAGCCGGCTTGCAGAAAAAGGCACTGGCATTGATCCAAAGACCATGTTTGCCATTCATCCTATTGTTAAAGAAAACAGAAACAATAAAAAGAAATCTATTTATTTGTCTCCTGGTCACGTAACAAAAATTGTCGATATGGGTGAAGAGGAAAGTAAAACATTGTTGGATTATCTTTTTCAACACCAATCTAAACCTGAATTTATTTACGGATTTGAATGGGAGCCAAATTGTCTTGCCATATGGTCAAACCATGTGATGCTACATAACCCTGCCAATGATTTCACAGGAATACACCGAGTTATGCACCGCATAACTATTCAATAAAAAAATTATTTTGTAATTTTGTTTTTAATTTCTGCAGCTTTGGCTTTTGCAGAATCTGTTAACTCAATTGTTTTAGTCTTTGCAGATTGCGTGATTTCATTTCCTTTGCTCAAGACCTTGTTGATTGCCTCATTAGTTTTCTCAGGACCAGCTCCTGCTACTAACCCTACTATAAAGATAACAACGAACATAATGTAACGATTCTATCACTGCTCCTTTTTTTTTACCAAGGTATTTTTTCTCCATTCCAATTAAAAAAAGTTCCGGTGTCTTCAGGCTTGAGATTGCTCACTACTTTTAAGATATTCTTGGCAGATTCATTTGGTAGTTGAATTTTCAAATCACTTTTTTGAAATGGCTTTGAAAGCTTACTGGTGACTGTCCCGGGATGGATAGAAACGCAAATGGCTTTTTTGTTTTTAACTTTTAATTCAATAGATGCTGTTTTGATAAGTTGATTGAGGGCTGCTTTCGACGCTCGATAAGAATACCATCCTCCATACTTATTGTCTTCAATAGATCCTACTTTTGCTGAAAGAGAAACAAAAACAGATTCTTCTTCACAATCTAATAAAGGTAAAAAATACTTCATCAGCAAAGCTGGTCCATAAGTATTAATCTCAAAATTCTTTTTCATAAAAGAAAGATCGATATTTTTATAAGTTTTTTCTGGCATCTGATTATTATCTTCTGCATGCAGAATGCCTGTTGCATTAATCAAAAGAGAGATGGGTGTTCCTGTTTTTTTGATTACCGTAGATGCTTCTTCGATACTATGTTCATCTGTTAATTCAATTTTGGGATTGGAAGTTCTGCTTAATTTTACAATATTGGAAAATCCTAAACCCTCCAATTCTTCAGCAATAGCAGAGCCAATGGACCCTGTTCCACCAATAATAAGAGCAATATTATTTTTATTCATTTTTCTTTTTAACACATAACAAAATGAGTCATAAATTAAATTTATGACTCATTTGTATTTTGTTAAAAATGATTAAGCGTTTAAAGCTTGGTCGATATCTGCAATAATATCGTCGGCATGTTCGATACCAATTGATAGTCGCACATAGCCAGGAGTTACGCCTGCAGCTAATAAATCTTTTGGACTGAGTTGTGAATGCGTAGTGCTTGCTGGGTGGATGGCCAATGATCTAGCATCACCTATATTTGCAACATGGTATAAAAGTTTAAGATTATCGATGAATTTTTTACCGGCTTCTATTCCACCTGTAATTTCAATTCCCATCAAAGCACCATTTCCACCTTTAAGGTATCGTTTTGCGCGCTCACCAATTTCACCTTCGTGCAATGTAGAGTAAATAACTTTTTCAACTTTTTTGTGCTTAAGTAAAAAGTTTTTAACCTTTTCTGCATTCTCGCAGTGTTGTTTCATTCTCAAGGCTACCGTTTCTAAACCTTGAATAATTTGAAATGAGTTAAAAGGACTAATTGCAGATCCAAGATCACGCAACAAAACTACTCTTGCTCTTATGGCAAAAGGAATATTGGCTCCGGTTAACTGAGGCACTGCATCTCCCCAAACTGCGCCATGATAAGACATGTCCGGTTGCCAAATGTTGGGTTGTCTTGCTTTATCGGCAGCCCAATCAAAGTTACCAGAGTCCACAACAATTCCGCCAATGCTGGTTCCGTGGCCACCTATAAACTTAGTTAAAGAATGCATTACAATCGCCGCTCCATGTTCAAATGGTTTGCAGATTACTGGGCAAGCAGTGTTGTCCATAATCAAAGGCACATTTAGTTTCTTTCCAATATCCGCCACTTCTTTAATTGGAAAAACTCTTAATGATGGATTGGGAAGAGTTTCGGCATAATACAATCTTGTTTTGCTATCTGTTAATTTTGCAAAATTTTCTGGGTCTTTAGGATCGGCATATCTTACTTCAATGCCCATCGCCTTTAAGGTATTGTTAAAAAGATTAACGGTTCCACCATACAAATCTGTAGAAGCTACAAAATTATCTCCGGCATTACATAAGTTTTGAACAACAAATGCAGAAGCTGCCTGTCCTGAACTAACACACACTGCTGCCAGTCCACCTTCGAGTGCCGCAACTCTTTCTTCCAACACATTGGTGGTTGGATTCATGATTCTTGTGTAAATATTTCCAAATTCTTTTAGTCCAAATAAATTTGCAGCATGTTCTGCTGAATTAAATTCGTAGGAAGTGGTTTGGTGAATAGGAACTGCTACTGATGTAGAGCTCTCGTCTCGTCTCCATGTACCACCGTGTAAAGCTATTGTTTCTGGGTGTTTGCTGCTGGTTGTCATTTTATCTATTTCTTTAAAAATTATTTATTTACTATAATAAAAAAATTTAAGCACTTTTTAAAGAAAATTATTGTGCTGGTGCGTCATGTTTTGCCTATTTAAGTTAAACAAATAGATATAAGTAAAATCTATGAAAAAAATTATCTTAACTATTTTAATAACTGTGTTGGCTTATTCAGCTCATGCCGAATCTAGACTAAATGAAATTCTAAAATCAGGAGAGCTTAGAGTGGGAACGACTGGAGATTGGGATCCTATGAGTCTGAAAGATCCAGCTACTAACCAATATAAAGGATTTGATATTGATGTAACTAGTGAGCTTGCAAAAGACATGGGTGTAAAAGTGAAGTATGTTCCTACAGACTGGAAAACAATTGTTTCAGGAATTTCATCTGACAGATACGATATCTCTACAAGCGCAACTAAAACTGCCAAAAGAGCCTTAGTGTCTGGATTTACAAACTCTTATTACAAATATGGAACTGTACCTTTAGTTCTAAAAAAGAATTTAAATAAATTTTCAACATGGGATTCTTTAAATAATGAAAAAGTAACTATTGCTACTACTCTGGGAACCTCTCAAGAAGAAAAGGCAAAAGAATTTTTTCCTAAATCTAAATTAAGATCTATCGAAGCTCCCGCTAGAGATTTTCAAGAAGTGCTATCTGGTAGAGCTGATGGCCACATCACAAGCACAACCGAGGCTAATAAATTGGTTATAACCTATCCTCAGTTAGCGATTGTTCAGGATGGGGGGAAAAATCCTGCTGTTCTTGCGATGTTAATTGATCAAAACGATCAGGTTTGGCTCAATTATGTTAATCACTGGATTGAAATTAAAAAAGCCTCTGGATTTTTTGATGCTCTGTTAAAAAAATACGGGCTAAAAAGTTTATAATCAATTAGAGTTTTTAATTTAAATCTTTATAGTTTCTAGAGTGAGAAAATATTTTTTTTTACTTTTGTTATTACCACTGTCTGCTTGTAGCGATTACGAGTGGGGCTGGTTTATTATATCGCCTGCTAACGAGAGCGGTCTAACCAATCTTAAATTCTTAATTAGCGGAATAACAACGACTATTTATATTTCCTTAATATCCATAATCATTTCTATGCTTATAGGATTGGTGGTTACCATCCCTGCCATTGCCAAAAATAAATATCTTACTTATGCAAATATAGCTTACGTAGAAATAGTACGATCCATTCCACTATTAATATTAATTTTGTGGGTATATTATGGACTACCTATATTAACCGGATTTAGTTTTAGTCCTTTTGTATCTGGTATTATTGCTCTCTCCATAAGCGAAAGTGCTTTCCAGGCAGAAATATTTAGAGGAGGAATTAATGCGGTCAACAAAACGCAATGGGAAGCGGCTACTTCTTTAGGACTAAAATTTTCTCAAAAATTAAGGTTTGTAATTTTACCACAAGCTTTCAAGGTAATACTCCCGGCTTTGGGTAATCAGTTTATTTATGTTTTGAAGATGTCATCCTTAGTATCCATTATTGGAATTGCTGATCTAACTAGAAAAGCCAATGAATTGGTGGTTAGCACCTATAGACCGTTGGAAATTTATACTTTTTTAATATTAGAGTATTTGATTCTGATATTGGTTATTTCTTATTTTGTAAGAAAATTAGAAAAAAAATTAAAAAATAACTATTGAGCAATAAGTTTCTTTAAGAAAAAATATTTGACCATACCAACTACAAAAATTCCAAAAAACCAATTAATAATGAGTAGGCCTATAAACAGATGTTCGTAGCTACCACTAAAAACATTTAATATCAGCCACATCGTAGCAAAAGGTAAAATCACAATTCTAAAAAGATTTATGTAAGTGGAATAAATGGGTTTTTTTATCCCTTGAAAAAAAGCATTAGTTATAAAAAAAATAGGATAAACAGGGCCAATAAATGCTGCAATTCTCAAATACTTGGTTCCAAAATTTATAACATCCGGATCATCAGTGAATAATTGAAGGATTAAATTTCCACCAAAAAAAATAAAACATCCTGCAATAATCATCAGAGCAGAGCCGTAACTAATAGCTTTAAAATATACCTCGCCAATTCGTTTGTATTCTTTGGCGCCAAAGTTTTGTCCGGAGATAGAAAGTACGGCTGTGTTTAAACCAATAATGGGTAGCAAGAGCAACTGCTCCACCCTTAATGCAACTCCATATCCAGCAGCAGCAAGGTCGCCAAATTTTGAAACAAAAAATAGAATATTATAAATACCCAAACCAATTAACATCATGCTCACAGTCACGGGCATACCCTGTTTGAACAAATCTTTTATAAAATTAATTTTTATATAAAAATATTTAAAGGCTAAATATTCTTTTGCGTCTGTTTTTAAAACTTTAAATAAAATATAAAGCATGCTTAAGCATTGCGTGGTAATGGTCGCTATGGCCAGTCCGGCAATTCCTAATGGCGGAATGATGCCGTATCCAAAAACAAATAACGGATTGAGAACAATATTTAAAAAAAAACTAATAATTAAAATATTTCTATAAGACTTGGTATCTCCTTGAGCATTAAGACCTGCATTTAAAGATACTTGGATATAGAAAAAAATAGATCCTAGAAAAATTATGTTGGTATATTTTAGAGTGAGAGCAATATTTTCCTCTTCTGTTCCCATTAATCTGAGAAGATCTGATGAAAAGTTTAATCCAAAAAAAATGACGAAAGAAGCAACTACAAGGGAATAGATTAGCGACTGTGACAAATACAGAGAGGCTTTGGTTTTGTTTTTTTCACCGATGGCATTAGAAATCAAAGATGTCGAACCTGCTAAAATTCCAACACCAAATGCTATGATAATAAATGAAATAGGAAATGCCTTAGAGAGCGCTACCAGTGCATTGGGGGATATTTGTCCCGCATAAAAGGTATCAACCAGCGTGTATAGACTAGAAAAAAGCGTTCCGGTTGCTGCTGGAATTGCAATTTTTTTTAGCAAATAAGATATTTTATCTGTTGTAAAGTTAAGCTTATTTTCCAATTTAAGAGATATTTTGCTTTAAAGCAGTGTAGTTGTGGTTTGGTTTGATAGTGATCTCAATATCAAATTTATTTTTTTTAGACATTAATAAATTTTTAGTAATTCTTTCGTAGAAACTAATAAATTTTTTTAATTGATCGTTACTCATTCGTTTGTTTTTAGGAATGCTCATTTCTTGTTTTTTCCTATATTTAAAAACATACTTAAAGCTTGGAATTCTTAACAAAATCGAGCAATCAGATTTGCTATATATAGCCTTGAAGTATTCTTTGCTCTTCTTGTTTACATATTTTCTCCATTGTAAATTTTGATCAAAGTTTTTTTCCATTGAGTTTACGGGTTGTTTCAAAGTTGAAGATTGTTCTCCTTGATAATTAATGCACCAGCCTTCTAAAATAAAGACATCGTAGGGAAATTTAAGAAGATGATATTTGGATTTTAACAAATCGTCTTCTGCCTTGGAAAATTGTGGCAGCTTGTATGTTCTTTTTTTACTACTCAAGAAAATTTTTAACACTTCTTTTAAATATTTAAGGTTATGGGTTCCTGGAACTCCCCTGGTCTGAAGCAAGGGTGATATTACTGTAGAGAGTTTTGATCTATCTCTTTTTCCAAAATAAAAATCATCAATGGACAACACTAGTACTTTTAATTTTTTTTTAGTTAATTCTTTTTTAACCACACCGGTAAAGGTTGTTTTTCCAGACCCTTGCGGTCCAGAAACAAGGCAAAATAAATTTTTTGTTACTCTTTTTTTCTCAAGCAATCTTTGCGTTACCTGATTTACTATTTTTTTATAATTTTGATTAAACACTTACTTAATGCAATTTCGGCTTCTAAATTTTTCTACACTGTCTGTTTTAGCATTAATAAAGAATTCTCGGGTACAGGTGATAAGAAAATTTTTTTTATTATAAATATAAATCTTATAAGGAGATTCTAGACTTATTTTATCAGGCTCTCCAAGCTCTTGTTTTATCGTGAAACTTTTTGCTCCGAGAAACTTAGACATTATTTGATTTTCTTTATCAGTCGTCTCGGTAACTTTTTTATCTATGGTTTCGCAGTAACTAAGTGAAAAAAACAATAGAACATATGCTAAATTTTTAATTAATTTCATTTACAAGGAAGCCCGTTCATCTTCCATCCTGCATCATTAATAGTTGCAGATCCTTCAAAACCACCCGAAATATTAACTGCAGTATAGCCCAATTTGTCAACAATCTCTGCTGCATGAAGAGATCTAACACCGCTTCTGCAGATGAATAAAACCGTTTTCGATTTATCAATATTTAAATCTAAAAACTGTTGTTCAAAATCTTCGTTTAAAATTCTCTTTTCTCCTATTTGATAAGAAAGAAAATGACTAGGAATTCCAAGTTCTTCAGCATTGGGCTTGCCTACGTGGTCCCACTCTTGCTCCGTTCTCACATCAATTAAAACTGCGTTACTATTATTATTTAGGTACTCTTTGATATCTTTCGATGGAACTTCTAATATTTCGCTCATAGCAAAATAAAGTATAACAGATAAACAGGTAAACTATGAAGTACGATTTTATAATAATAGGCAGTGGAATTATTGGCTTAACGCTTGCTTTTAAACTAAAAAAAAATCAACCTAGTTCAAAAATTCTTATCTTAGAAAAAGAAACAGATTCTATTCAACATGGTTCGGGCAGAAATAGCGGCGTTATTCATAGCGGTGTTTACTATGATCCTGGCTCTTTAAGGGCAACCCTTGGTGTTAGAGGGGGGGTTGAATTAAAAGAATATATTAAATCAAAACAACTTTGGATTGACGAGTGTGGGAAATTGTTAATTCCCACTTCAGAGAACTCTTTTCAAAATATAGAAAGCCTATTTCAAAGAGGAGTTAGCAATGGAGTTGTTATCAAAAAATTAACCGGCAGCGAAATTCAAAGTTTAGAACCAAATATAAATACGAAATACAATTCTGGACTGCTCATTCCTTTTACTTCTGTTGCAGATCCAAAAGAAGTCTCTAAATCTTTATTATTTGATTTAAAGCAATTGGGAGTAGATGTTTTTTATAATGAACAGGTTATAAAAATTGAAGATGAGGGAAAAATTATCATCAGTAATCTTAAATCATATAGTTGCGAACATTCGTTCAATTGTTCTGGCTTGCAGTCTGATGTGGTTGCCAAAAGTGCAGGCTTAGAATTTAGATACAGCTTTTTGCCCTTTAAGGGAAAATATTGGAAAATTACAGATCCAAGCTTTAAATTAAAACATTTGGTATATCCTGTGCCAGATCTACAATATCCTTTTTTAGGACTACATAGTTCACACAAACGAGATGGAAGTTTTTATATTGGTCCAAGTTCAACTCCTGTGTTTGGAAGGGAGTATTATAGCCGCGCTAATAAATTACAATTATCCGAGGCGCTTTCTTTGGCTCTTAGTTTTGGTATTAAAATTTTGAAAAATGAAAACAAACTTAGAACCTTAGCTTTGCAAGAGGCAAAACTATTAACTAAAAATGGGTTTTTAGACGAAGTAGAAAAGCTTCTTAACAATATTCCCACTGACAGCATCCAACCCTCTTTAGAAAAGATAGGAATAAGATCTCAAGTTTTTGATCCTCTATCTAAAACTTTGGTTAATGATTTTATTATTATTAATCAAAAACATTCCACTCACGTGTTAAATGCAATTAGTCCTGCTTGGACTGCATCTTTTGCTTTTGCTGATCACTTGATCCAATTGGCAAAAATCTAAAAATTTTGAGTAAAGCTTAACAAAAAATTCGTTTTGTGTTTGGTTCGGTCATAGTCGAACATAAAACAAAGGGAAACTTGGATGCTCTTGTTATTTATCCTTACACCTTTAAAACGAATAACCCTGCTAAGATTAAGACTGTACTAAAATATATTTTAATCTAGTGTGTCTTTTATGCATACCCTTTCTATAATCTTTTGCGCTGCCTGCATGATTTTTTATTTTTTACTTTCTGTGAATGCGTCATTAGCTAGAAAAAATTCTAAAATTGCCCTTGGTGAAAAAGGCAACGAAAATCTTGCTAGAGCTGTAAGAGCTCATGGAAACTTTGCTGAATACACGCCTCTATTTTTAATCTCGTTTATTCTTTTAGAATCTGTCCAAGTTTCTAAAAACTATCTTGTTTGGGTTGGAATTTTCTTCTTATTAGGTCGTATTTCTCATGCTTACAGCATGTTTGCTAAAAAAGGGCTGTTTAGAGTTTCGGGAATGATTTTAACTTTTGTTCCTTATTTGGCAAATATAGCTAATTTGCTAATTGTCTATTTTAAATAAAAATTTAAAATCGATCCTACATGAGTGTTTCTCCATCCAATTTTTATGACTTTAACTATGAGAGCTTAAATAAGTTTATTGTAGATCACTATTCCATGGATCAAAAAAAAATTGGAATGCGCACTAACCAATTATGGAAATTTGTTTACAAAAAAGGCCTACATAGTGTCTCTGAATTTTCTAACATTCCCACTGATCTAAAAGAAAATTTAGAAAAAAATTTAAATTTCGATAGAGTCAAAATTGCTGAAAAGAAAATTTCTAGCGATGGGACTATTAAATGGCTCATCAAACTTGCAGATAACAATTTAGTGGAAACGGTTTTTATTCCCTCCCAAAGCAGGGGAACACTGTGCATCTCTTCACAAGTTGGCTGCACATTAAATTGTAAGTTTTGTCATACAGGAACTCAATTAATGGTTAAGAATTTATCTACGAGTGAAATTATCAATCAAATTTTAATTGCAAAAGACGAACTTAACGATTGGGGATCTCAAAAAAAAATAACTAACATTGTCTACATGGGAATGGGCGAGCCTTTTTATAACTATGAAAATGTTAAACAATCTATTGCTATTTTAAGAAACAATCAGGGTCTAGACTATTCCGCAAAAAAAATAACTGTTTCTACAGCTGGAGTGGTTCCTGAAATCATTAATGCCGCTAAAGATATCGGAACATACTTGGCTCTTTCTCTTCATGCTCCTAATGATGAATTGCGTGAAAAAATTATGCCCATTAATAAAAAATATAAAATTAAAGATCTAATAGAAAGCTGTGCCTATTATGCAAAAATGAATAAAGAGAAAATATTTCTAGAATATGTTCTTTTAAAAAATATTAATGATAGTGAAAGTTGCGCAAAGCAACTGATAAAATTAATGAGCAAATTTCCGAGCAAACTTAATTTAATAGAGTTCAATGCTTGGCCTGGAGTTGGTTACGAACCGTCCAGTCCTGAGGCAGTACAAAAATTCTACCAGATGATCAAAAAGTCTGGGCACATAGTAACCTTGAGAAAATCTCGTGGTGAAGACATCCTGGGAGCTTGCGGACAGCTGAAAACGGAAAGCGAAAAAAAAAGAAAATCCCTATAAAAGATTATATTTTGGCCTCGAAAGGCCCTGCTAAAAAATCTCCAACTAGAATCAAAGTAATACTGGCGTTGCTAAAAATAAGGCGTATAACCCATCGTCCTTAAACGACGATGATCAAAATGACTGACCAAACAACAAAGAAAAAAATAGAAAGAATTGTAAGAATTAAAAAACGCATTTTAAAAGAATCTTCTAATTTAGAAAAAAATTACAAGACAACTTTTAAAGATATTAAAAAATATTTTAGTTTTTTTAATAAGGCTTTATTTAAAGAACAATTGAATCCATTTAACGATATTCAAATTAAAAAAATGAATGGTTGTTGGGGTCAGTGTGTGGAAGATTACTCATTAAGAAAAGGTACAAAATTTTTCTGCCTGGAAATGCAGAAAAAATACCCAAATAAAAAAGAATTTTTGACAACGCTAGCTCATGAAATGATTCATTTGTGGCAACAAACAATAAAAAAAGACACGGGAAACCACAATTCTTTATTCTACAGCTTTAGACCGAAGTTTAAAAAATACGGCCTGAGTCTTTAAGATAATATTTTTTTTATCCGAAAGACAAATTTTATTTTTAATAGAAACATGATATTCATAGTCTATGCCAACTTTTGATGTAGTAAGCAAAATCAGTTACCAAGAGCTTAACAACGCTCTTTCTAATTGTTTAAGAGAAATCAATACCCGATATGATTTTAAAGGACTGAATATAACTATTGAATTTAAAGAAAAAGAAAAAGAAATTATTACTCTTGCTCCTGACAATATGAAATTAAAACAAATAAATGATTTGTTTACTGGTCATTTGGTGAGAAGAAAGATTGATCCAAGAATTATCAAAGTTAAAGGTGTGGAAGAAGCAACGGGAAATTCCAAAAGACAAACTATAGAATTGCAAGAAGGCATTGATCAAGAAAGCGCCAAAAAAATCATCACTCAAATCAAGGCATCCAAAATTAAAGTTCAAGTTAAAATTCAAGGAGACGAATTAAGAGTGGATGGGAAAAAAAGAGACGATCTTCAAGAAACCATGCAATTAATCACAGGAATCGACATAGGTAGACCCGTAGAGTTTACAAATTTTAGAGACTAGATGAGTAAGCGTTATTCTGGAAAATCAGGAAAAGACCGAAGTTTTAATAAAAAGCCAAAATTGTCAAAAAAAACAAAAAGAAAATTAAAGAAAAAATAGATGCAAAAATTTACAGTGGTTGAAGGCAATCACAAAGACCCCAATGATTTTACAAGTTTATTAAAAGAAACAAAAAATATACACGGACCTTTTCCAAGTGAAGAGGAGGCGGACCAAGTAGCTAAGCATTTAATTCAAAAAAATATTGATAATTATTATCACCGCGCCTGGGTGATTAAAGATTGCTAACAAAATAATACCAGAGATAAGAGACTATCACAGCTGGTATGGCACTATATAAAGTTGCCAATATTGCTACCTTGGGTGAAATTGCTATAGCTGGAAATAAAGCATCACCGTCATTGGAGATTGCATTGCCAATTTGTGCTGCCATGGGAATATGGCCTCCAATATAAAGAGTCGTGATCATAATTTGGGGTCCACATCCAGGAACAAATCCAATCAAGATTGCTGCTAGAGGGATGAAGGGTCCTAAAAAAGATATTTGATCAAAAATTTTTCCCCCGGTTAAATAATCAATTAAATCAAAACTAACAAAGGCAACTACCACCCAAACTGTAACGAAGCATGTTAGATCCACTATTGATGATGATGTTTTTTCTTTGCACTCCGCAATTTGCACATCGGAGGCAGGATTAAATAACCAAATTAATACGGATAATAACGCCCCGGCAAAACTAATAATAGCAACAATGTCATGGTCTAAAAATTCGAAGCTCAAGGATTTGCCAAAAGCGTTATAAGCACCAAAAATAATTCCCGGTATAATTAAAAGCATCCATAGATAATAAAAAAATTTGGGTGTGTTATTGGCAATACTGTCTTCCATTGTGATAGATCTTGGCGTAAATGCTGGTGCTATAGACTTCTCAAAACATTTTGCCGTATATCCAGTTATAATCGCAACCAGATAAGTGAGCGGCAGAATAATCAGTGCCGCTTCTGGTTTTGCGGCAATTAATAAAAAAGCAGCATCCCCCATGGTTGCTACGAGAGTAGCTAAAATAGCACTAAAAGAAATTGCCCGTCTTACATACAAAGTCATAACCATGATTGCACCTCCACACCCAGGAAGAACACCTAAAAACGCTGCTATTAAAATATCAAATTTTTTATGCTTATGTAAAAATGTCTGAAGATCAAAACTAGTTTTTTGTAAAAGATGAAATATTAAAATAGTCATCGCAACAAAAGAAGTGACAGAAATAAAAGCGTTAGATGCAGATTTAATTAGCACTTCTCTAGTTACGGAAAAACTAAAAAGTCCAACAAAAATTAAGAACAAAATAAATTTCGCAAGTCTTAGACTTGGGAACTTTTGTGCGAGCTTTAATACTATTTCAACCATATCAATTAAATAATGTAAGAAATTATTGCTTTTTTTCAAGTGTACAGAGAAAACTAGATGGCTTCCAGAGCAAAATGAATCTGCCAAATACAAAAATGTTTTATAAATTTGTTTTTTATGATTAATACTACCCTTTATGAATAATATAGAATTAAAAAAAACAGCAAAAAAACTAGTTAGCGCATTTAATAAAGGTACTTTTATAGCGCCTCTATCAACTAAATTTACCAAAAATTCGAAAATTGCAAACGAACTAAGAAAAGAGTCAGAAAAATTAATAACTTCTCCTGTTATTGGCTTTAAAGCTGGAGGAACGGGTAAGGCTGCTTTAAAAGCATGGGGTGAAAAGGAACCTTTTTATGCTTCTATTTTTAAAAAGAACTTATTGAAAAGCAATGGGTCTGTAAAAATAAACAAATACACTTTGGGAATTGAACTGGAAGTTTTTTTTCAAATTAAAAAATCTTTTTTTAATACTAACAAAAAAATAACTGAAAAAAATATTTCATCTGTTATCAGTCATGTTGGTCCTTGCATTGAGATTGTTGGGTATAGACAAAAGAAAAAAGGTGTATCTTGTCTTGGTGACTTAGTTAGTGACTTTGGTGCTAATGTTAAATTTTTAATTGGCAAAAAACAAAAATTTAAAAAATTGCCATTCCATAATTTGGCAACTACTCTTTATAATAAAAAGAGCGGTCAGACAGCTAACGGAAATACCAAAGCAGTGTATGACAGCCCTTTAAAATCGTTAATGTGGCTTTTAAACAAAGTTAAAAAAGACGAAGTAAACTTGAATAAAGATTTTTTAGTTTTTACCGGATCAACTGTAGGTGTTGTGCCTATTCAAAAAGTTGGTTTATTTAGAGGAGAAATTAAATCACTAGGGTCTGTGCAAGCAAAAGTCAGAAATTAACTAACTTTTTTTAACTGTCTTTCTTTTTCAAACATTCCAGCTAAACGATCAATGATATAGTCAGAGGCTTCAAAAACATTTTTGGGCTTAAACAATTTCGTTTCTGCAGGATCTGTTTTGTCTTCAATGCTAATTCTTTTTCTTAATCGCTGTTTTGCATTGTCCCCTTCAACAAATAGTGAGATTAAATATTCCTGTTCGTTCACAGCATCTTCGTTTTTAATAAAACATTCTCCATTTTCAGCAATATGATCGATGAAACGAAGGGGGGCACGTCTCATGGTTAAATATCTTTTATTTATTTGAAATACTATGGATTTCATATTTCTTGAATACCTTTCTAGCCTAACAACTACTTTTTGCTTCAGCGCCTCCTCTGCTTTTTCGGCCTCAAGTACTTTTCTCGCCTCCTCTTTTGTTTGCCTTCTAATCTCTAATTCTTTTAATTTTTCATCTCTTTTTCTTTCTTTTATTAACTGATACTTCAGCCTGATAGCACCTAGTCTCAGGTCTGCTAACTTCAAAGACTCTCTCAGAACTTTTATTTTTTCTTTTTCTTCTCTTTTAAAATTGCTTAACTTTTCTTTTCTTTGTCGCTCTGCGATTTTCTCTTCTTTAATTTTATTTCTAAATGCAATTTTTTCTTCTAAAGCTTTTTGTCTTTCTTTTTCCTTTAATTCTTTTGCTTTTAATCTCTGAGCTGCTAATTTTATTTTTTCTTTTTCTTTTTTAGCCTGGAGCCTCAATCTCTCACTTTCTTTTCTTGCTTTAAGCTTTATTTGTAGAAGCTCTTTTTTTTCTTTAATTTTTTGCTTTTTAACAAGAAGAGCCTGTTTTAATTTGAATTTTTTTTCTAAAATTAGTTGTCTATTTTTCTCTTTGGCTAATTTTAAAACTTTCTTTTTTCTTAATTTTTCTTTTAAAATTTTTCTTTTTGCCAAGTAAGAATCAAAATCTTTAAGTTTAGAAACAGCAAAGCTTTTCAATCCAAAAACATCAAGGATGGAATATTTAATTTTTTTTACAAAAGGAAATAATTTTTTTTGAAAAAAGTATTTTTTGATTTTAATTATTTTTTCTTTTACTTTTTTTAAAGACTGTATTTTTTTAACTAGTTTCTTTTTTTTAATATTTTTGTTTTTTAAGTTGTTATTATTTTTCTTCTTTTTTATAATAATTTTTTTCTTACTTGTCTTAACCGAAACTTTTTTAATCGAGGTTTTTTTTCTATTTTTAGTAAGAATTTTTTTACTTCTAGAGGCTACATTCTTTTTTTTCTGACTACTAACTATCTTCTTTTTTTTATTAAAAACCTTTTTTTTTATTATTTTTTTCTTTTTAGATGTAATAGCAGCTTTGCTAACTGTGGTTTTTTTGCTATTTTTAATAGGAATTTTTTTACTTCTGGAAGTTATTTTTTTTTTTTTCTTACTAGCAATAATCTTCTTTTTTATAATAATTTTTTTCTTATTTGACTTAACCACAACTTTTTTGATCGAGGTTTTTTTTCTATTTTTAATGGGAATCTTGTTCTTTCTGACGGTTACAATCTTTTTTTTCTTACTGCCAATAATCTTCTTTTTTTTATTAGAAGAATTTTTTTTTATTATTTTTTTCTTTTTCATTTAGAATCTTCAATTGCTTTTTCCAACATCTCGACTGATTGGGCTCCGGACAAAAGAATTTTTTCATTAAAAACGTAAAAAGGGACACCAGTGATGCCCATCTGCCTTCCGATTTTATCCATCTTATTCACTTTTTCTATATTTTCCTCTGAGTCAAACTCCCTGCTTAACTCTTCTGACTTGATACCATGATTTGTCCCAATTTTAATTAGATTGTTCTTGTCTCCAATATCCAATCCTTGGATAAAGTAATTTGAAAAAATATCAAAAACAGTTTCTTTCTGCACCTGATGTTTTCTTGCCACGTCTATAAGTATGTGCGAAAGAACCGTATTTGGTGTCTTTTTAATATTGCTCAAATTAAATTCTAAATTTTCTTTTTTGGCTTCAGAGGCCATATTATCGTACATTGCCTTTGCATTTTCCATACTGCCGAATTTACCAATTATATACTCTTCTCTATTCATTCCATCCTCTGACATGGTTGGATTTAATTGAAAAGGAACATAAATAATTTCAAAATTATGATTAAATTTTTGCAATGCAAGATGCAGTCTTTGGCTTCCAATAAAACACCAGCCACAAACGGTATCTATAAAAATTTGAATTTTCATTAAAAATTTTAAAAAAAGTTATTTGAATTCTTTTAATAAATTTTCTGCGCTTCTGGCTATTAAATTAGTATCGCTATTAATTGCTACATAGGTAAAACCATCCGCCACATATTTTTTTGCAAAATCTTTTTTAGCCGTCAAAATTCCTGCCGGTATGTTGCTTTTTTTACAGTTTTCTAACCCTAGTGAAATTAAAGCCTGAACCTCTTCGTCTTCGAACTGTCCTATTTTTCCAATCGATGCTGATAAATCGCTTGGCCCTATAAAAATACCATCGACACCTTCTACCGCAGCGATTTTTGAAATATTCTGAATTGCTTTTTTAGACTCGCACTGAACAATGACACAAATTTCATCATCTGCTTTCTTGTAGTAGTCTGTAACCGTACCATACCTATTCATTCGAGCAGCTGACATAACGCCTCTTATGCCTTTTGGTGGATACCTGGTAGATTCTACTGCCGCTAAGGCCTCCTTCTCATCTTCCACATAAGGAAACAAAATAGATTGAGCACCCATATCCAAAACTCTTTTTACCATAACAGGTTCATTCCAGGGCACTCTAACAATAGGTTCTGA
>CAWUVR010000024.1:0-13920 GCA_963925905.1 uncultured Pelagibacteraceae bacterium | reverse complement strand
CCTTTGATTTTATTTATAGAAGAGAACAGGTCGTTAAAATTCATTTGATATTTTTTTCATTACTTATAAAAGCATTTAATGATCTCTAGCATAGACGACTTTAGAAAAAAACTTTTGTTCAGGTCCTCTCACAGAGGCACTAAAGAAATGGATCTGTTATTAGGAGGTTTTTTTCAAGAAAATTACCAGATATTAAGCGAATCTGAACTGCTAGAATTTCAAGACATTTTGGAACTCACAGATAAAGCTCTTAGCGATTGGTTGATTATGAACAAAAACAATGAGGACATTGAAAATATTGCGATTTCAAAAAAAATTAAAGAGTTTGTTTTTGTCGTAGATAAGAACAAATAGTATTGTTTATTAACAGCATATAGTTTAAAAGCATTTTTATATGGACACAAAAGCTCTCGGACAATTCGTACCTTTAATACTAATCTTTGTTATATTTTATTTCTTGCTAATTCGACCTCAGCAAAAAAAAGTTAAAGATCATAAAGCAATGATCGACGCTGTTGGCAGAGGTGACACCATCGTTACAGGCGGAGGATTAATCGGGAAGGTTGTTCGTGTTCTCGAGGACGATAAAGCGGAACTGGAAATTGCAGACAACATAACAATTAAAATTATCAGATCATCCATTTCGGCTGTACTTAGCAAAACTGAACCAAAGTAAATCTGCGTGTTATACTTTTCTCGTTTTAAAGTATTATCGATTTTTGTAACTTTGCTTCTTGGAATATACTTTTTCATTCCTAATATAGCGCAATTAAATAATAATTTTTTATTTCCTAACAAAAAAGTAAATTTAGGATTGGATCTCCAAGGTGGCTCCTACATTTTGTTAGAAATTGATTCCAAACCGCTAGTGGATCAAAAACTCCAAACTAAAAGCTTGGAATTAAGAAGGGAGTTGAGACAAAAAAATATCAACTATTTAAATTTTAGAACAGAAAAAAATTCATTACTATTTGATTTTAAGGAAGATCAAAAAAATCTCTTAGAGCAAGTTCTGAATGATAGAGTAATCAATTCTACCGTAGGTGCAACTGCTAGAGAATTTTCTATTACATACCAAGCAAACATTGTCAGGATCGCTTTTACAGATGACCTTATTAGCATGGTCAAAAAAAATGCCTTAGAGCAGTCTATTGAAATTGTAAGAAACAGAATTGATGAACTCGGCACAAAAGAGCCCAATATCATCACCAGAGGGCAGGATAGAATTTTAGTTGAATTGCCTGGCCTAAAAGATCCAGGAGAAATAAAAAAATTACTAGGAAAAACAGCTAAGTTAACTTTTAGATTTTTATCAAATACCAATGATGAAAAATCTATGGGCATTGAAGCTCTAAACTCTTCAAAAAAAGACGCAAAATACAGTGTCGAAAAAAGAATTGTTATTTCAGGAGAAAATTTAATTGATGCGCAGCCTGGTTTTGATCAGTTATCAAACTCATCAGTTGTTAACTTTAAGTTAGACAATTTAGGTTCTAGAAAATTTGGTGCGGCAAGCAAAGATAATATTGGAAGAAATTTAGCAATTGTTCTTGATAACGAGGTTATCAGCGCTCCAGTAATTAGAAGCGCTATTGTGACTGGTAATGGGCAAATATCTGGAAACTTCACAGCTCAAGAAGCGAATGAGTTAGCAATTCTATTGAGATCGGGAGCTCTACCGGCACCACTAAGCATTATTGAAGAACGAACTGTTGGCCCTGATCTTGGAAAAGAATCTATTCAGAATGGAATATTTTCTTTGATAATTGGATTGTTTCTGGTCGTAGCGTATATGCTTTACAACTATAGAATTCTTGGTTTATTTTCTAACATCTCGCTTTTTGCAAACTTGATACTAATCACATCAACATTGAGTATTCTAGGTTCAACTTTGACCTTGCCAGGAATAGCAGGAATTATCTTAACAGTTGGTATGGCCGTAGACTCAAATGTTTTAATTTACGAAAGAATTAAAGAAGAATTGAAAATTGAAAAAAGCAATTTGATAGCATTTGATACTGCCTATAAAAAAGTTTTAACTACAATATTAGACTCAAATATCACAACCTTAATAGCTGCCTTTGTTCTTTACTATATGGGATCTGGTCCGGTTAAAGGTTTTGCCATCACTTTAGCGATAGGTATTATTTCAACATTTTTTACTACCTACGTGTTTGGTAGATATCTTGTGTCCATCTATGTAAAAAAAAATAAAGAAAACTTAATCAGAATATAAACATGAGCTTTTACGATAATAAATACGATTTTTTAAAGTACAAAAATTTTTTTATGATTTTGTCTCTAGTATTATTTTCTTTATCAGTGTTATTTTTTTATACCAAAGGTCTTAATCTGGGTGTTGATTTTAAAGGCGGTACGGTAATTGAGATGAAATTTGTAGAGGCAAACAAATCGGATGATATCAGGAAATCTTTACTAAAGATAAACTTGGGTGATGTGAAGGTTAAGGAGTTTGGTTCTAATAAAGAATTTTTAGCGACTATTGAAAAAAAAGGAGAAAATAATGATTTTGTTGCATCTATAAAAAATCATCTAGAAAAGGATTTAAATAAAAAAATTGATTTCAGGAGGGTTGAAGTAGTTGGCTCTAAAATTAGCAAAGAACTTACAATGGATGGAATATATTCCGTAATACTGGCCCTAGTTTTAATGTTAATTTATATTTGGTTTCGTTTTGAATGGCAGTTTAGTGTGGGTTCAATAATAGCTCTAGTGCATGACGTAATCATTACAATAGGAGCCTTTAGTCTTATTGGCTATGAATTTAACTTATCTATTGTAGCCGCAATACTAACCATAGTTGGTTACTCCATGAACGATACCGTTATTATTTATGACAGAATAAGAGAATTTTTAAAAAAAGACGATAAGCAAGAAATTGGCTCCCTTATAAATGATTCTATTAATTCCACGCTGTCTAGAACTTTAAAGACTTCTGGAACGACCTTATTAGCCTTGGTTTCCATTTACTTTTTTGGAGGAGAAATTTTGAAAGGTTTTTCTTTTGCTATGATTTGGGGAGTTTTAATAGGAACTTATTCATCCATATTTATTGCGTCACCTATATTAATATTCTTTAACGTAAAAAGAAACTGGGAAGAGGTTGTGGACAATACTCCTTAAGAAATCAGGCTTTTTTCGAGTATTTTCTTTCTAAAATTTTTTTTAAATATTGCCCAGTATAACTTTCTCTCATATTAACAATCTGCTCAGGCGTTCCCTCAAATAATAGACTGCCACCTTTGTCGCCACCTTCAGGACCCATATCAACAATCCAATCAGCTGTTTTTATAACTTCCATATTATGCTCAATAACAACAACGGTGTTTCCTTTTTGAACAAATGCTTGCAAAACTTCCAGTAATTTTTTTACGTCATGAACATGCAGTCCTGTAGTAGGCTCATCCAATATATAAATTGTTCTTCCTGTTGATCTTTTGGAAAGTTCTTTTGCCAACTTGATTCTTTGAGCCTCACCACCAGAAAGGGTAGTAGCTTGCTGTCCAATTTTCATATAACCAAGTCCAACTTTCTGTAAAGTTAAAAGCTTGTCTCTTATGGTTGGAATGTTTTCGAAAAAACCAACACTTTCATCTACTGACATGCTCAAAACATCGGCTATACTTTTATCCTTGTGTCTAACTTCTAGAGTTTCTCTATTGTATCTTTTTCCCTTACAAACATCACACTCTACATAAACATCTGGCAAAAAGTGCATCTCATAAGTTATAACACCGTCACCCTCACAAGCTTCACAGCGACCTCCTTTAACGTTAAAAGAAAATCTTCCCGGTTTATATCCTCGGGATTTCGATTCTGGCAGATTTGTGAACCAGTCTCTAATTGGAGTAAAAGCCCCTGAATATGTAGCTGGGTTTGATCTTGGAGTTCTTCCGATAGGTGATTGATCAATATCGATAATTTTGTCCAAATATTCATACCCCTTTAAACCCTTGAATGGTTGGGGCATGTTTCGGGTTATAACTTTGTTAATCATTAGATTTAAAGCTCTATAGAGGGTGTGGAGAATAAGTGTTGATTTTCCGCTTCCAGAAACTCCTGTTACACAGGTAAAAGTTCCTAGCGGAATTTTTGTAGAAACATTTTTTAAATTATTCCCAGTGGCACCAATTAACTGAAGGTATTTTCCATTAACTGCAGTTCTTCTATTTTTCGGTAATAATATAAATTTTCTTCCAGACAAGTAGTCACCAGTCAGGCTATTTTTGTCTTTAGAAATATGCTCGTAAGTACCTTGGGATACAATCTCACCACCATGAATTCCTGCTCCTGGTCCTATATCTATAATATGGTCTGAATGAGCCATAGCTTCCTCATCATGCTCAACCACAATCACTGTGTTACCTAAATCCCTCAAACGCTTTAAAGCTTCAATAAGCTTTATATTGTCTTTTTGGTGAAGACCGATTGATGGCTCATCCAAAACATACAATACACCTGTTAACCCAGATCCTATTTGAGATGCCAAACGTATCCTCTGAGATTCTCCACCGGACAAAGTTCCAGATCCTCTTGATAGATTTAAATAGTCCAATCCAACATTCGTTAAAAAATTAAGTCTTTCATTAATTTCTTTTAAAATGTGTGATGCAATTTGATTTTCTTTTTCTGTGAGAATCTTGTTTAATGATTTGAACCAACTATGAGCATCTTTAATTGAAAACTTAGTTACCTCACTTATGTTTTTGTCATTTATTTTTACACAAAGAGCCTCTTCTTTCAATCTAAAGCCGGAGCATCTTTCGCATTCCTTTTCATTTTGATACTGAGCAATTTCTTCTCTTTTCCAGTCACTATCTGTTTCTAAATAGCGTCTTTCTAAATTATTTATAACTCCCTCAAATTTTTTTTTATTAGCATATTTTTCATAGCCATCATCATAACTAAATTTTATTTCCTCATTCTCAGATCCGTACAAAATAATATTTTGAACTTCTTTTGTTAATTTTTTCCAATCAACATCTAAAGAAAAATCGTAATGCTTGGCAAGTGCTGCCAATGTTTGAGCGTAGTACAAACTTGAAGAATTAGCCCATGGTTTTATAGCCCCATCTATTAAAGACAGTCTTTCGTCTGGAACGACTAGTTTGGGATCTACATACAAGTCCACCCCAAGACCTTCGCACTCAGAACAGGCTCCATAAGGGCTATTGAATGAGAACAGTCTAGGTTCAATTTCTTCTATGGTAAAACCACTTTCAGGACAGGCAAACTTTGAAGAAAAAACAATTTTTTCAGTTTTTTGATGCTCTTTTGCAATGCCTTCATTAATATGCTCAACATAGACTAGGCCGTCAGACAAGCTTAGGGCGCTTTCCAAGCTTTCGGCCATTCTTTTTTGTTCGTCTTTTTTGTTTAAAAATTTATCTATCAAAACATCAAGGTTGTGAGTAATTTTTTTATTAAGATCGGGTGTTGCGTCAATATCAAATAACTTGTCATCTATTTTTATTTTTGCAAAACCTCTTTTCTTCAAAGATAGTATTTCTTTTTTGTATTCACCTTTTCTGCCCCTGACTATTGGCGAGTATATAAATATTCGAGAAGGTTTTGGGAGATCTAAGATTTTATCTACCATTTCTGAAATCGTCTGCGATTTAATAGGAAGTCCAGTAAAAGGTGAGTAGGGAACACCCACACGGGCGTATAGAACCCTCATATAGTCATAAATTTCCGTAACTGTAGCTACAATTGACCTTGGATTTTTCGAGGTTGTTTTTTGTTCAATAGATATAGCTGGGGACAATCCCTCTATAAGATCTACATTTGGTTTTTTCATTCTGTCTAAAAACTGTCTAGCGTAAGACGAAAGGCTTTCCACATATCGTCTCTGTCCTTCTGCATAAATTGTATCAAAAGCTAAAGAAGATTTTCCAGAACCAGACAGGCCTGTAATGACAACAAATTGATCCCTTGGAATCTCAACAGATAAATTTTTTAAATTGTGCTCTTTTGCACCTTTAACAACAATTTTTTTAAGCATTTTGCTTGTGGATATAAGTAATTTTATTCATTTAATATGCGGTATATGGTATAAACATATTATCTTATTATTAATACTAACATAAATTAAATTATATATATGGCTGGAAGTTTGAATAAAGTTTTATTGATCGGCAGATTGGGTAATGACCCAGAAATTAAGCAAATGCAAAATGGCAAAAGTGTTGCGAGACTAAGCGTTGCAACAAGCGAGAATTGGAAAGATAAAAATTCAGGTGAGAAAAAAGAAAAAACAGAATGGCATCGCGTCGTTATTTTCAATGAAGGCTTAGTTAATGTAGTTCAGCAATATTTGAAAAAAGGTGCTCAAATTTACATAGAGGGCCAACTATCAACTAATAAATATACTGATAGCAATGGGGTAGAAAAGTATAGTACACAAATTGTACTTCAAGGATTCAATTCAACTTTAAAAATGCTTGGTGGCGGCTCAAGAACTGGAGATTCTAGTTCTGATCAGTCTTCTAGTAGCTCCTTACCTTCCGATGAAATAAGCCCTCCTTCGGATTTAGATGACGAAGTTCCTTTTTAGATTTTTTTAGTAATGATCGATAAAAAAGTCGAAATCAGAAATATTACAGATGAGATGAAGTCGTCCTATCTATCGTACGCTATGAGCGTGATAGTATCTAGGGCGCTACCTGATGCTAGAGACGGATTAAAGCCTGTACATAGAAGAATTATATATGCGATGTACAAAGGTGGTTATGATTGGTCAAAGCAATTTAGAAAATCAGCCAGAGTTGTTGGAGATGTAATTGGTAAGTATCACCCTCATGGTGACCAGGCTGTTTACGATGCTCTTGTAAGATTGGCTCAAGATTTTTCTATGAGCGTTACGCTTCTTGATGGCCAAGGAAATTTTGGCTCACTAGATGGGGATCGCGCGGCTGCAATGCGTTACACGGAAACTCGATTGGCAAAAATTTCTGAATTTCTTATTTCCGATATAGACAAAAACACTGTTGATTTTCAAAATAACTATGACGATACCGAGTTGGAACCTGTTGTTTTGCCAGCTCAATACCCAAATCTATTAGTCAATGGTGCCGGAGGTATCGCTGTTGGTATGGCGACCAATATACCGCCCCACAATCTCGGAGAAGTTATTGATGGGACCTTGAAGTATATCGATAACAACGACATTACGATCAAAGAGCTAATGAAATCCATTCCTGGCCCTGACTTTCCTACGGGAGGAATTATCATTGGAAAGCAAGATATAGTTCCTGGATATGAAAAAGGCAGAGGTTCAATTAAAATTAGAGGGGAAGTTGAAGTAGAAGAAGGACAAAAGGATAGAAAAAAAATTATTATTAAGTCAGTGCCTTATCAAGTTAATAAAACTGTATTGATTGAAAAAATTGCACAGCTTATTAGAGACAAAAAAATAGAAGGAGTTTCTGACTTAAGAGACGAGTCAAATAAAGACGGTGTGCGAATTGCAATAGAGGTAAGAAAAAATATCTCTGAACATGTTATTATTAATCAGCTTTATAAATTCTCACCATTACAGAGCTCTTTTGGCTTCAACACCTTAGCTATTAATGAAAAAAAACCAGAGCTTTTAAATTTAAAACAATTTATTGAAATTTTTGTAGCTTTTAGAGAAAAAGTTATAACAAAAAGAACTCTTTTTGACCTGAAGAGAGCTAAAGATAGGGTTCATATTCTTATTGGTCTATTTATTTCTATAGAAAATATTGACGAAGTGATTTCTATTATTAGAAAGTCTAAAGATCCTAGTGATGCAAAAACACTATTGCTCAAAAAAAAATGGAACTTTCAGAAATCTAAAATTGATAAAAACATAATAGAAATAAGTGAACTATCAACTAAAGACGAGTATCAATTAAGTGACCACCAAGTTAAAGCAATTCTAGAATTAAGATTGCAAAAACTAACTGGAATAGGACACGATGAAATCAACTCTGAATTAAATGATCTTTATCAACTAATACTTAAGTATAAAAAAATTCTAAATGACAAAAAAGAGTTGTTAAGTCTGATTAAAGCTGAATTGGCTGAAATTAAGAAAAAATTTGCTGTACCTAGAAGAACCAAGTTAATAGGGTCTGTAGAAACTGTTGAAATTGAAGATGTTATCCAGGAAGAAAAAGTAATAGTCACAGCAACAAATAATGGCTACATCAAAAGAACCCCTTTAACTTCGGTACGATCACAGAAAAGAGGTGGCAAAGGAAAAACTGGAATTGTAACAAGAGAAGAGGATTTTGTTAGCCAATTGTTTACTGTTAGCACTTTAACTTCTGTTTTGTTTTTTTCATCAAAAGGAATTGTTTATAGATTGAAAGCTTGGAAAATACCCGAGGGGTCAAATACCTCAAAAGGAAAAGCACTATCAAATATTTTTCCAATTAGTGCTGATGCTAAAATTAGCTCTATCTTGCCATTGCCACAAGACGAGTCTACCTGGAAAGACACTTTTTTAGTTTTTGTAACATCTGGTGGTAAAATTAGAAAAAATAGCCTTTCTGATTTTGAAAATATTCAAGCCAATGGAAAAATTGCAATGAAATTGGAAAAGGGAGATCAGATTATTAGTGTTAAAATAGTTAATAAAGATCAGGATGTTATGCTGAATACTTATTCGGGAAAAAGTTTAAGAATAAGTTCTAGCAAAATACGAATTTTTAAAGGCAGATCTTCCAAGGGAATAAAGGGAATAAATTTAAAAAATGATGACAAAGTAATATCTCTAACTGTTTTAAATCATATAAAAATTACATCCGATGAATCTAAGGCATATATAAAAAAATCAAGACAAGACGATGAAGATACTGAAGAGACAAATTTTGAAATAAGTGCAAAAAAATTTGATGAATTAAAATTAAAAGAAGAGTTTATTTTAACAATTACTGAAAATGGTTATGGAAAAAGATCTTCTTCTTATGAGTTTAGAGAAAGTGGCAGAGGTGGACAGGGAATAATTAATATCGTTACCTCTGAAAGAAATGGAAGTATAGCTGCTTCATATTCAGTTAAAAATGATGATGATATAATGTTAATTACTAATAGCGGCCAAATGATTAGGTGCAAAGTGAGTGAGATTAGGATTACTGGACGTAACACTCAAGGTGTTAGAATATTTAAAGTTGAGGATAACGACAAGGTTGTCTCCTCTGTGTGCTTAACCGAAGAAACTGAAGATTAATCCGTATGAAAAAAATAGGGCTATATCCAGGTACGTTTGATCCAATAACTCTTGGTCATGTAGATATCATTAGAAGAGCAGCGCTTGTAGTCGACATTCTTTACGTTGGAATAGCGGTTAATAAAAATAAAAAAACTCTTTTTTCTGCAGATGAGAGAGCTGAAATTGTCAATAAATCATTAAAAAGTACTAGTAATATAAAAGTAGTTACTTTTGATACACTTACGGTTAACTATTGTAAAAAAATTAAGGCTTCTATAATTTTTAGGGGTTTGCGGGTTGTAACTGACTTTGAATATGAATTTCAATTAGCCGGCATGAACAATAGGCTAGAAGGGAAAATACAAACAATTTTCCTGATGGCAGACATAGAAAATCAATTAATTTCCTCAAATATGGTTAAAGAAATAGCCGAACTTGGCGGCAATGTTAGTAAATTTGCTCCGAAAGAAGCAATAGTGTATTTAAATAAAAAATTTAAAAATAAAAAATGAGATTTTTTTTCGTAAAAATTCTAACCCTAATAGTCTTGTTTTTATCAACCATAAAAGGAGAAGCAGTGGAAAACCCAAAAATTATTTTAACAACCAAATACGGAGATGTAAAAATTGAGCTATTCAAGGATATAGCGCCCAATCACGTTAATAGAATTTTAGAATTGAGCAAAGCTGGCAAGTATGATGGAGTTGCTTTTCATAGAGTAATTGATGGATTCATGGCCCAAACAGGAGATATTCAGCATGGAAATACAAAAAACAAATTCAATGCTGCCTTAGTAGGAACGGGTGGATCGGATCTTCCAGATTTAACTCAAGAATTTAACAACACTTCTCATGACCGTGGAATTTTGTCTATGGCAAGATCTCAAGATCCAAATAGTGCTAACAGTCAGTTTTTTATATGCTTTGAAAAGGCTCCGCACCTAGATAGACAGTACACAGCTTTTGGTAAAGTTACCGAAGGTATGGAGTTTATTGACAAGCTTAAAAAGGGTGCTCCTGGTTCAGGATCAGTATCTAATCCAGACGTTATTGTAAAAATAACAGTCCTTTAATTTTCAATGCCATGCTCATTTAAAGTTTTAAATGAAAATGCTGGCGCACGATTAGGAAAAATTATTACTAGCAGGGGAGAAATTGATACCCCTGCTTTTATGCCGGTAGGAACTGCAGCTACCGTCAAAGCTTTATTAATTGATCAGGTAAAAAGCACAGGCGCCCAAATTATTTTGGGAAATACTTATCATTTAATGCTACGTCCTGGAATTGAGCGCATCAGCAGAGTGGGTGGCTTGCATCAATTCATGAATTGCGACCTTCCTATTTTAACAGATTCTGGGGGCTTTCAGGTAATGTCTCTTTCTAAGATAAATAAAATTACTGATGATGGAGTTTTCTTCAATTCTCATATAGATGGAAAAAAGATTTTTTTATCACCAGAAGTTAGTATTCAAATACAAAAAAGTCTTAACTCAGATATTGTTATGATTTTTGATGAATGTCCTGAATATTCACTGGACAAAAGTAGAGTTTCTAAAGCAGTAAATCTCTCAATAGATTGGGCCAAAAGATCTAAAGCAGAGTTTGGTATCAATAAAGAAAAGATGCTTTTTGGTATTGTTCAGGGCGGTGTATTTAATGATCTGCGAAAAGATTCTTTGAATAGGCTTCAAGAAATTGGTTTTGATGGTTATGCTTTGGGTGGTCTGGCAGTAGGTGAGAAGCAAAATGAAATGTTTGAAGTTTTAGACAATATAAAAGATTATCTTCCTAAAGATAAGCCCCACTACTTGATGGGCGTTGGCACTCCAGCTGATATATTGGGCGCTGTTAAAAAAGGAATGGATATGTTTGACTGTGTACTACCAACAAGATCTGGAAGAACAGGGTTGGCTTATACTTGGACTGGGAAAAAAAATTTAAAAAATGCAAAATATTCAATGGATGACA
Source organism: uncultured Pelagibacteraceae bacterium (assembly GCA_963925905.1). GTDB lineage: Bacteria > Pseudomonadota > Alphaproteobacteria > Pelagibacterales > Pelagibacteraceae > IMCC9063. The sequence goes on along the minus strand of CAWUVR010000024.1, from coordinate 2,751 downwards.
CTCCACTAGATCCTAAAGTTAATTGTCCAGCATCCCGAAACTATTCACGTAGTTATTTAAATCATCTTGTAAATTCTCATGAAATACTAGCCTCGATTCTTTTAAGCTGGCATAACGTTGCATTTTATCAGGACTTAATGCAAAAGATTCGCGATTCTATAGCTGCTAATGATTTTGAAAATTTTTACAATCAGCACTTTGCTATTCTAAACAGCTAATAAAGTGTTATTTTTTTTACAAAAAAAGAGAAAAGAAATCTGCATTTCTATTGATTAATAGGACAATCTTTTATAGACAGTAGCCTCTTAATATATTGAAATATCACTGTTTCTTGTTAAGTTAATACTTAGTGTGGGCCCGTAGCTCAGTTGGTAGAGCAATTCCCTTTTAAGACTCTGCACTGTTAAAAAATCAGCTTTATATATAGGTTAAACGTCTATCAAATCTCATTGTGTAGAAATTGTGCAGAAGTTTTGAAGTGTTTTGCTGTGCAGATTCACTGTTAGATAGTGCACAGCAGCTGATAGGTGTGCAGAAACTTTTTATAAAGTGCACAGTAGCAGTGAACATAGTGAGTTCTAAATGTGAACAAAAGAATTTAAGGGTTGAAAATAAAGGATTATTTTATATTGTGTGCACTTCTCTATATTGTGAGAAAACACATTTGGGGGCCCGTAGCTCAGTTGGTAGAGCAATTCCCTTTTAAGGAATGGGTCACTAGTTCAAATCTTGTCGGGCTCACCAATTATGATCAAAGTTATTAAGTACTTCATATTAAAGTGCGATAAGTGCAAATCTGAGGTCAAAGTCTCGCCAGATGTCTATCGTCAAAAAAAGAAAATTACCTGCGATAGCTGTTTAAGTAAATTATTTAAGGAATTTAAATATCGTTAATTTTAGGAAATTTTTGTCTTATAGCTGGAATCCAACTTCTTATTTGCGCAATCCTATTAGCCGAGGAAGGGTGGGTGCTTAAAAATTGCGGTGGTTCCTTGCCCTTATTTACTTCTTTCATTCTTTTCCATAGCTCCGCACCTTCGTACAAATTGTAACCTGTTAATGAACAAAATGCCAATCCTAGGTAATCCGCTTCTGTTTCTTGAGTTCTGCTAAAAGGATTGAATATCCCAACCTGAAGAATATCAACGCCACTAGCCTGACCTATTGTATTTCTTGTTCTGCTTATTGCCCCTCCTAAAAAAATATCAGCAACTGTTGTGCCCACATTTAAAGCCAAAGACGCACTTGCTCTTTCAACGGAATGCTTTGCTACTGCGTGAGCAATTTCATGTCCCATAACATTCGCCAAACCATCTTTGTTTTTAGTCACTTTTAATATTCCGCTATAAACTGCAATTTTGCCACCAGGCATACACCAGGCATTTAATGTTTTGTCATCATCTACCAATACATATTCCCACTTAAAATCTTTAGTTGGGTCTTTGATTTTTTTACTTTTGAAGTATGCCGATATTGCTATTTGCATTTTAGATCCAATAGTTTCTATTAAATTTAGAGTATCCGTATCCTTACTAAGTTTTGCTTTTTTTTTGAAATTTTCATAAGCTGTTGCTGCTTGGTTATTGATCACTGATTCTGGAAAAAAAGTTACCTGATTCCTTCCAGTTATGGGTGCTGTAGAGCAGGAGGAGAGGGTGTAGCCACAACAGCCGCATCCTATATATTTTAAAAAATCTCTTCTTTTCATAAAAAATACTGTATTATTAAATCTATTATTACTATTATTAAAAATTAAATCTATTCAAAATTAAAAATGTCAAAAATAATTGAGACAAAAAAAACTTTTTTATCACGTATTAGAACCTATTTCTTAACCGGCGTTGTTGTGCTTATTCCTATTGGAATAACGATTTATTTAACTATTTTGATAATGAGCATTTCTCCTTTTTTGATACCAGAGGGCATCAATCCGAACAAACATCTGCCTTTTAATATTCCTGGATTGGAATTTTTAATAGCTTTTCTGATTATTACTTTTATTGGAATGGTATCTTTAACTTTTATTGGAAAAGCACTACTAGATTTCTGGCAAAGAATTTTAAATAAAATACCTATTTTAAGGACAATTTATAATGGGGTGGGGCAACTCACTAAGAATTTTGCATCCGGAAATAACAAATCCAAAAAAATTGTCTTAGTTGAGTATCCACGAAAAGGGCTGTGGTCGATTGGCTTTGCTACAGGAAAAAATACTGGTGAGATAGCGTCTAAAGCTGGAAAAGGGAAAAAATTTGGTAATGTTTTTATTCCAACCACTCCCAATCCGACTAGTGGATTTTTACTAATGGTTCCCAATAAAGATTTGATATATTTGGACATGAATTTTGAGGAAGCTTCAAAATTCATAATGTCAGCCGGATCAATTAATCCTGGGTCTAAGCAATAAAGGCTAGACTACGCTTAAGATTATAACGTCTGGCGCCTTAGCTCCGCCTTGAAAGAAATACTTCCTATTTTTTCAAAAGAATTCCGAATTTCTTACAGTCTTGATTGCAGATCCTATTTTAGAGAGGCTGAAGGGGCGCTTTTAAAGAATGAAAAAGACGGCATTTGTTAGAATTAATTCAAAAATTAATTTAGTATCGTCTGATATAGGAGTGGCTGCAAACCTTAAGCAACTGAACAAGGAGCAAAACCTAACCGCAACAGAAGTCAGCGAGGACTACAAAGAGAATGTGGCCGCTTGGTACTACTACTCCAACCAGAACGCGGTTCTAATGCTAGCGAATA
>CAWUVR010000023.1:0-10035 GCA_963925905.1 uncultured Pelagibacteraceae bacterium | reverse complement strand
ATCACCTGGTATTAAAAAAAGACCTCTATTGCCCTTATAGTTATCAGATTAAATCACAGCTGAAAAAATTTAAAAAAAAGTTATCCAGCAAAAATTACAAAGACATGCTTAAGTCTAAATCATTTTTAGAATTAAGTCGGGCAATTACATTGCTTCACGCAAAAGCAGCAACCAAATTAATAAAAATTTACAAAAAAAAAATTGATGTAGTAGGTTTTCATGGAGTTACTGTTTTGCACGATCCTAAAAAAAAAATAACGATACAGCTAGGTGACCCTTCTCTATTAAGGCAACTTTTGCAAACAAGTGTTATTTTTAATTTTAGACAAAATGATTTAAATAATGGAGGCCAGGGAGCGCCACTAATACCAATTTATCACAAAGCCATCAGCACAAAAATAAAAGAAAAAAAACCATGCCTCTTTATAAATATTGGGGGAATTTCAAATTTTACATACATAGATAATAGAAAAATGTTTGCAACGGATATTGGTCCGGGAAATTGCCTGTTAGATGAGTGGATGCTCCTTAATAGCGGGAAAGATTTTGATAAAGATGGAAAGACTTCAGCAAAAGGAACGATAAATTTTAATGTAATTGCTAATTTTTTAGATAGGTTTGATTATTTTCATAAAAAAAATACTTCCTATGACACAGGTGATTTTAATATTTCTGAACTTAGAGGACTCAGCTTGAAAGATGGGGCTGCAACATTGTCATATTTATCTGCAATTTTAATAGCTGATACAATTAAAAAATATAACAACATAGACAATGTTTATTTTGGTGGTGGAGGTAGAAAAAATTTATTTATTATGAAGGTAATAAAAAAAAATACTAACGTTAATATAATTAATTTGGATAAGAAAAAAATTAATGGTGATTTTGTTGAATCTCAAGCTTTTGCTTATCTTGCTGTTAGATCGTTACTTAAGTTGCCAATTAGCTTTAAGCAAACTACTGGTGTTAAAAAAAATGTTTCTGGCGGTGAGATTTATAAAAATTAAAAAAATCTAGATTCTTTTTTTATATAAGTATCGAGCACTTTTATAAATTCCTTATCTTTATTAAGAAAGAAATGGTCAGCACCTTTTATTTCTGCAAAATCTACAGAAATCTTTTTTTGATTGGTCAGCTTTGATTTTAAGCCATTCATAGATTCTTCAGTAACAAGCTGGTCGCCATTTCCATGGATAACTAATCCATTAGTTGGGCAAGGAGCTAAAAAATTAAAATCAAAAATATTTGGCTGCGGAGAAATTGAAACAAACCTAAAAATTTCAGGTCTTCTCATTAAAAGTTGCATGCAAATTAGAGCGCCAAAAGAAAACCCAACAACCCAACTTTCATTTGAACCTGGATTATCTCTTTGAATAAAATCTAGAGCTGCAGCTGCATCAGATAACTCACCAAGACCATTGTCAAATTTTCCTTCACTTTTTCCAACACCTCTAAAATTAAATCGACAGACAGAAAATTCATTTTGCAAGAAGGTATGAAATGCATTGTAAGTAACACGATTGTTCATCGTTCCACCGTATTCAGGGTGTGGGTGCAAAATTAGTGCAATAGGAGCGTTATCTTTTTTGCTTTGAATGTACTTTGCCTCAAGTTTGCCATCAGGGCCATTTATAAATATCTCTGAGTTGTTGTATTTCATTAGATGTAATTGAATAAATTTGAAAAATGCTTATATCATAACTTAGCTATTATTAAGTTAATAAATATTTTTCAAATAATAGCTCATTACGCCATAATTAGCAGAATATAAAAGATTTTATGAGTAACGGTCAGGAGTTTATAAAAAATTACAACCAAGGTTCCGAATACGCGCACGGATTTGTAACTGATATTGAAACAATAGATGTTCCCAAAGGCTTAACTAAAGAGACTGTTCATTTTATTTCTAAGCAAAAAAGAGAACCAAAATGGATGTTGGATTGGAGACTAAAAGCATTTGATAGATTGCAATCAATGCAGGAACCAGATTGGCAAAAACCAAAATACCCAAAAATCAATTACCAAGATCTTTATTATTATTCTGCTCCAAAAAGTTTACAGGATCAGCCAAAGTCACTAGATGATATTGATCCCGAAATTAGAAAAACTTATGAAAAATTGGGCATACCTCTTTTAGAGCAAAAAAAATTAGCAGGTATTGCTGTTGATGCTGTTTTTGATTCAGTTTCTGTTGCAACAACTTTTAAAGACAAGCTAAATGAAATTGGGGTTATTTTTTGCTCCATTTCAGAAGCTACCAGAGAGCATCCCGAACTTGTTCAAAAATATTTAGGCTCTGTCATCCCAATGTCAGATCATTTTTTTGCAACATTAAATTCAGCAGTGTTTACGGATGGATCTTTTGTGTACATACCTCCTGGAGTAAGATGCCCGATGGAGCTTTCTACTTATTTTAGAATTAATGCATCAAATACAGGTCAGTTTGAAAGAACATTGATTATTGCCGATAAGGGAAGCTATGTAAGTTATTTGGAAGGATGCACAGCACCCATGCGAGATGAGAATCAATTGCATGCAGCTAATGTTGAATTGGTTGCACTTGATGACGCTGAGATAAAGTATTCTACAGTACAAAATTGGTATCCTGGCGACAAAGACGGAAAAGGAGGAATTTACAATTTCGTAACTAAGCGTGGAGCTTGCAGAGGAAAAAATTCAAAAATTTCCTGGACCCAAGTTGAAACTGGTTCTGCAATCACATGGAAGTACCCAAGTTGTATTTTGCAAGGAGACAATTCTCAAGGAGAGTTTTATTCTGTAGCTATTACCAACAACTATCAAAAAGCCGACACCGGTACTAAAATGATTCATTTAGGAAAAAATACTAGAAGTAAAATTATTTCAAAAGGAATATCGGCGGGACATGCAGATAACACTTACAGAGGTATGGTTAGCATTCATCCAAAAGCGACAGGAGCAAAAAATTACACTCAATGTGATTCACTGCTAGTCGGAAACAAATGTGGAGCCCACACAATTCCTTATATTGAAAATAAGAACGCATCATCTGAGATTGAGCACGAAGCAACAACTTCAAAAATCAGTGAAGATCAACTTTTTTATTGTAGACAAAGAGGGCTGAACCAAGAAGAGGCTGTTAGTTTAATTGTAAATGGATTCTGTAAAGAAGTTTTACAACAATTGCCGATGGAATTTGCAGTAGAGGCACAAAAATTGGTTGGAATTAGCTTGGAAGGAAGCGTTGGATGATTGAAATTAAGAATTTAAAAACAAGTGTAGACGATAAAGAAATTTTAAAAGGCTTAAATCTAAGCATTGGAAAAGGTGAAGTGCATGCAATTATGGGACCAAACGGGTCTGGTAAAAGCACGTTATCTTATGCTTTGGCGGGAAAAGAAGGGTACAATGTATCGGGAGAAATTAAGTTTAATAAAACAAATCTCCTAGAGCTTAATGCTGAGCAGAGGGCTCAAGAGGGAGTTTTTTTAGCTTTTCAATATCCAATTGAAATACCAGGTGTGTTTACTAATAATTTCTTAAGAACTTCATTAAATTCAGTGCGCAAAGCAAACGGAAAACCTGAGCTTAATGCAATTGAATTTTTAAAAATTGTTAAAGAAAAATCCAAAGAATTAAATATAGACGCTGAAATGCTAGCAAGACCTTTGAATGTTGGCTTTTCAGGAGGAGAGAAAAAAAGGAATGAAATTTTACAAATGTCATTGCTAGAACCAAGCTTCATCATTATGGACGAAACTGATTCAGGGCTAGATATAGACGCGTTAAAAGTAGTATCGAATGGAGTAAATAGTTTAAGAGATCCAGACAGATCTTTCCTGATTATCACCCACTACCAAAGACTTCTGAATTACATCAAGCCTGATTTTGTTCATGTATTATCTGATGGAAAAATAGTTAAAACGGGAGATTGGAAATTAGCGCTAGAACTTGAGAATGAAGGTTATGGTCAATTTATCAATTAAATGGAAAATTATAACGACATTAAAATAAATTTTGAAACATTTATTCAATCATTTAAAACAGATGATAACGATCTTGAATTTAGGAAAAAATCTTTTAATCATTTTTTAAAAAGTGGCTTTCCCAAGCCCAAAGACGAGAGCTGGAAATATTCTCCACTCGTTAAAGATTTGAAAAAATTTTCAAGTTTTAATTTTAAAAATTCCAATACAAAAGAACTTCCAAAAAAGTTACTAGAAAATTACGACCATTACTCAATAGTTTTTGCAGATGGAGTTTTGATCGCCAATGACATTAGGGAGCAAGGCTTGGTCATTAAGAAGAACAACTCTTTTCTAAAATCGGTGAAAAAAGAAGGAGTGAACCCAGTTTTAAATTTAAATAACGCCTTTGCCGACAAAGGTTATTTAATTGAAGTTGAAGCTGACACGATTATATCAAAACCTATCGTAGTTTATCATTATTATTCTAATAATTTTTCATCAAGTTTTGTTAGCGCGAAAAATTTTATCTTATTAAATGAGAATGCAAATATAACTGTGTTTGAAAAAGTAATTTACGATTCAAATATAGAGTTTTTGATTACAGCTAATACAGAAATATTTTTGGCCAAAGGAGCAAAACTTAAAAAATACGATCTTAATAGAGATAACAAATACTCAACTATTTTTAATTTTGTTAAGGCAAACCTAGATAGCAATTCTGATCTTGAGTATTTCACTTTTTCAGAAGATGTTAATTCCTGTAGGGATGAAACTATCGTCAATTTAAATGGAAAAAATTGCTTTGCATCTATTAACGCAATTCAATTGTTGCACTCTAACTGCAATCATGAAATTAAACTGCAGATCAATCATAATGAGGAACACACAAGAAGTTCACAATTTGTTAAATCTGTTTTACACGATAGCGCCACGGCAGCATTTCAAGGAAAAATATTTGTAGATTCTAAAGCGCAAAAAACAGACGGCTATCAATTGTCCAGAGCTTTATTGTTATCGGATACTGCTAAATTCTTTTCTAAGCCTGAGCTTGAAATCTATGCGGACGATGTGAAATGCTCACATGGCTCTTCTTCTGGGAGTATTGATAAAGAATCCGTTTTTTATTTGAGATCAAGAGGAATCAATGAGCAAGACGCTAAACAGATGATGATCAAAGGTTTTTTGGCAGAGGTCATTGAGAAAATAACAGATGAAAAATTTAAGAAAATCTTTTCTAAAAAATTAGGGCACAATTCTGACGATGTTTAAAAATATTAAAGATCAATTTCCAATATTTAAGAAAAAAATAAAAGGTAAAGAGCTGGTTTACTTGGATAGTGCCAATTCTTCGCAAAAGCCACAATCAGTTATTGATGCAGTCAGTAATTTTTACAGCAATGAATTCGCTAATGTCGGCAGAGGCATTTACACCTTAGCTGTTAATGCTTCTGAAATGTATGAAAATTCTAGATCAAGTTTGAAAAATTTTATCGGTGCCAGTTCAGATTTTGAAATTGTCTTTACTAAAAATGCAACCGAATCTTTAAATCTAGTTGCTAGCTGTTTTGGAGAAAAGTTTATTGAAAAAGATGATGAGATTATTTTAACAGAATTAGAACATCATGCCAATTACGTTCCTTGGCATTTTTTAAGAAAGAAAAAGGGAGCTGTTATTAAATTTTTACCAATAGATGAAAATGGCAACTTAAAAATAGAGCAATTAGAATCTTTGATTACAAGCAAAACCAAGATTATTAGCGTTACTCACATGTCTAACGTAACTGGATCTATTAGTTCATTGGAAGAAATAATTGAAATAGCCAAGAAGCATAGCATTCCGGTTTGTGTTGACGGGACACAAGGAGCTGCCCACCTGGAAGTCGATGTAAAAAAACTGGATTGTGATTTTTATGCTTTTTCAGGACACAAAATGTATGGACCAACAGGAGTTGGCTTGTTAGCCATTAAGTATAAATGGTTAGAGGTATTTGAACCCTTTATCGGCGGAGGTGGAATGATTGACCATGTCTCTAAAAAAGACATTGCTTATGCAAGTGGTGTTTGGAAAATGGAGGCGGGAACCTTGCCAACAGCTCAGGTAATTGCCCTTAATGAATCGGTAAATTTTATCAATAAGATTGGAAAAGAAAATATTACTAAGCATGAAATAGCATTGACACAAATAGCTTTAGAAAAACTAAGAAGCAATAATGCAGTTAAAATTATTGCCTCTCCCAAAAATCAGGGTGGAGTTTTTTCATTCAATATTGACCAGATCCATTCTCATGACGTTTCTACTATTTTAGATCAGGAAGGAATTGCAGTAAGAGGAGGTCATCATTGTTGCCAAGTATTGCACGAGGTTCTTAAAATCAATTCTTCGGTCAGAGTATCATTTGGTGTTTATAATAACGAAGAAGATATTGATATTCTTTGTGAGGGTATTAAAAAGTGTCAAAAAATTTTCAAAAAGTAAATGGATGTTAAAGAGCTTTATCAAAAGCTAATATTTGATCACGGAACCAACCCTAGAAACAGGTTTCGATTGAAGTCTTTTAATAGGGATATCATTGGATTTAACCGGTTGTGCGGTGATCAAGTGCATGTTTTTATAAGCTTAGCTGGCGATATCATTAAGGAAGTTAGTTTTGAGGGCGAGGGTTGTGCTATTTGTATTGCAGCCAGCTCTGTAATGACAGAGGTTTTGAAAAACAAGTCAGAGAAAAATGCCGTTGTCATAGCTCAATTTTTCACCAAAATTATTAAAAACAAAAATGAGCCAGTACCAGCCATTTTAGGCAAGGAAGACCAAGCGAAATTAAACTCTTTTATATCAGTGGGAGAATTCCCAATGCGCATTAAGTGTGCTACATTACCCTGGATTGCTGCAGAGACGGCAATTGAAAATAACACTACAGAAATTAATATAGAATAATTAAATCAATGGACCCCAATCACTCAGCATTAATGGACAAGGTTGTGGAAAAATTGAAAACAGTTTTTGATCCAGAAATTCCTGTAGATATATATGAGCTTGGATTGATTTACGATGTTCGAATTGAAGGAAAAAAAGTTTCAATGGACATGACCTTGACAAGCCCTCATTGCCCAGTCGCAGAATCTTTGCCTATGGAAGTGAGAAGATCAGTTGAGACAATTCCAGAGGTAGAAGAAGTGGAAGTAAAAATTGTATGGGAGCCAGCTTGGGATAAGACAAAAATGTCTGAGGCTGCAAAATTAGAACTAAATTTATAATTATGAGCTCACAAGTTATTAGCGTTACAGAAGCAGCAGCAGAACGAATAAAAGAAATTATGTCTGGAGCTAAAGATAACAATGTTAAGGGAGTTCGTGTTACCGTAGTAACCGGAGGGTGTGCAGGCATGGCCTATGAAATGAATTATATCAAAGATCAAAACCCAGGTGATGAGATTGTAGAAGACAAAGGTGTAAAAGTTTATATAGATCCCAAAGCGGTTATGTATTTGCTTGGTACCAGCATGGATTATAAAAAAGATAAGTTTTCATCTTCTTTTGTTTTTAATAATCCCAACGAGACAGAGCGTTGCGGTTGTGGTGAATCTTTTAAAATTTAAATTGCTCTGCGAGATTTCTTTCCTGAAGTCCAAATTTTTTATTGTACAATAGCTTAAAGCCTATTGATTGATTTACAGATATTCTTACAAGAGTTGCATTTCTAATTTCTGTATTATCAGCAACAGCACTGACAGGTCTTTTTTTAGAATCTAAATTTTTGATAATAATTTTTGATTTGCTTGAAACAATTGCACCCCTCCAGCCTCTTGGTCTAAATGGGCTTATTGGAGTTACAGCAAGTTTTTGGCTATCTAAATTAATTATGCGACCACCAGCTGAAAGATTATAAGCAGTACTTCCAGCCGGGGTTGCTACTAATATTCCATCGCCAGTTAATTCCTTAACTCTTAATTTCCCATCTACATAAATTCCTAACTTTGCCGTTTGCTTGCTTTGCCTAAATATAGAAACTTCATTAATCGCTATTTTTTTTTTAGTAATTTTACCATGGCTTGTAACTACCATTTCAAGAGGATGAAGAATAATTTCATTACTTTTTTTAATATTGTTTTGTAAATTTTTGATAGAATAAGGATTTAGTAAAAAACCATGATTTCCCATGTTCATTCCGTAAAATGGCTTTTGGTATTGATTATATTTTTTTAAAGATTGCAACATAAAGCCATCACCACCAATTACCACAATAGTGGTACATTTTTTTACTGGATAGTTCTTGAAAGATTTTAATATTTGTTTTTTTGCCAAAAGAGCTTTAGGTGTATTGTCAGTGATTAAGCAAATTTTTAAATCGTTCATTATTAACGATTTGATATCATAAAAATAATTAAAAAAAATGGATATAAAATCTTTAAAGAAAGCCTTTATAGAGCACTGTTCAGAACATAAGTTAAAAAAAAACCATGAACAAATAAAAGTTATTGAAGGGCTTATTCAATTTTATCAAAACACAAATAAAATTAGCAATTTATTGTCTCAATTTTTTTTTAAAAAATCAAATAAACTTGGATTTTATTTGCATGGAGACGTAGGTGTTGGCAAAACAATGGTTTTAAATTTTTTTTATAATTATTTAAATATTCCTAAGCAGCGTTTGCATTTTAACGAGTTTATGATCGGCGTGCATGATTTTCTCCATGCTAACAAAGACAAATCTAAAAATGAAAATTTATTAGAGCTATTCGTGAGGAATCTTAAAGACAAAGTAGATATTGTTTATTTTGATGAATTTCAGGTAACAAATATTGTTGATGCAATGATTTTGGGAAAGTTGTTTGAAATTATTTTTAAAAATAATATAAAAATAATATTCACATCAAATATAGAAATTGAGAATCTTTATAAAGACGGATTGCAACGCGATCAGTTTATCCCTTTTATTAAAATTATAGAACAACACTGCATAGAAACAGAGCTTGTTATTAAGGAAGACTATAGAAAGTCAGGAATCAAAATTTTAGAACGTTTTTTTTATCCAAACAATGAAAAAACATCATTTGAAGTAAATCAATTATTTCGAGAAATCACTAAAGAAAAAAAACAATCTATTGAAATTATCAATACGAAGGGAAGAAATCTAACTGTAAAAAATTACTTCGAAGGTATTGCCAGGTTTGACTTTAAAAATCTTTGTAAAGACAATTTGGGAGCTGAAGACTACATTGCGATTGCAAGCAAATGCTCTTTTATTGTTATCGATAATATACCTAATTTTTGCGATGAAAATATTAATGAGCAACAAAGATTTATCACATTAATTGATATTTTGTATGAGAGGCGCATTCCAATGATGGTTACTTGCGAAGTTTCTCTTGATAAATATGAAACCTCTCAAAAGCTAGAGCAAGTTTTTAAACGAACGATAAGCAGATTGTACGAGCTTACATCCCCAGATATTAAGATTGATTAATATTGTTTTTTGCAATTTTTACCAAGGTATCTATTAAATTAGAAAGACCACTTTGCCTTTGAGCGGTTAGCAATTCTAAGATGCCAAGAGTTCTAAAATTTTCTCTGCTTAACTCTGCAATTTCAGAAGCCTGTTCATTATTAAGTATGTTAATAACAAGTTTGGCAGTCCCTTTTGTAATAAAGGAATCTGCATCAAATTGATAAAGCATACTATTGTCTTTTTGTTTATGTCCAATAACCCACAAGTTAGATGCACATCCGGTAATTTTATTTTTTTCAATTTTATGTTCATTGCCCAAAGAGCTATTTTCCGAAGCAATATCTATTAAATATTGCAAACGATCAGCACCATCCAAAACAGATATTTCAACACCTTTTTGCTTAATTTTATCAATGATCATTTTATTTTTGGTGTATCGAGAATAGCATTGATCGGTAAAGCAATACACTCTTTCCTCGAGTTGTTTTCTTTTTTTAACAAGTGCTTAAAATCAAAAATTACCAAAGTTTGATTTTGCTTGTCGTTACTAAAGTAATCATAAATTTGATTTTTTAATTCTTTTAATTTTTCCAAAGTTAGTTTGCTCAAGTTTTTAGACAATAGAGATGCTGAAGCTTGGCA
>CAWUVR010000022.1:0-2504 GCA_963925905.1 uncultured Pelagibacteraceae bacterium | reverse complement strand
GTTTCCGCCTTAAATGTCTTCACTTGGTTTTTTTCTTTAAATGTCAAATCGTGCTCTAGTGTTCCTTCGTGATATGGCAAACTTCCATGCAGAATTGCTAAATAACTTTTTTTTATTGTTTTGTTTCTAAATTGCTCAGACAAAAATTGGGCAAAAGGCCTATTGCATGCAAATATGATTAATCCCGAAGTATCCTTGTCAATTCTGTGAACAAGATAAAATTTTTTATTTTCTGAAAATTTATTTAAAATATCGATGACATTTTTAGGAGATTTGCTACCAGACTGAACAGCAATACCGGCAGGCTTATTTAAAATCATATAATCTTGATTTTCAAAAATTATATTATTAGTAATTTCCTTGTGCTCGTAAAGACTTGCTTTGTAGGAAAATTTTTTATTTTCTTCTTGATCCTGATAATCAATGTTTACTAAAACTTCATCGCTAATTTGAAGCTTGTAAGAACTTTTTATTTTTTTGCTATTTACCTTAATCTTTCCAGACCTCAATGACTTTTCAATAAAAGATTGGTGAAATTTGTGGACCTTCGACTTTAACCACCTGTCTATTCTTGTGTTTAAATACTCACTACCTACAATAAATTTTTCACTAATTTTCATTAAATCAAGGTAGAAACTTTTTGTCCCATAATAAAAAAACCCAAGCCGAAAAATACAGATATCAAGATGTAACAAGCGGTTTGTAAATAAAGAGATTTGTTTATTAAATTAAACATATCCATAGAAAAAGTTGAGAATGTTGTGAAACCACCGAGCAAACCTATGGTAATACATACTCTAATATTTTCATTAATTATCCCGCGGTCAAACAGAGATATAAACAAACCAATGAAAAAAGATCCTAATAGATTAACAGTAACAGTGCTAACAGGAAAACTTGAATAATATATTTTTGGGGTGATGATAAAAAAAAAGTATCTCAATACACTTCCAGCTGCTCCAAATAAAGCAACCAGTAGATAGAGCTTCATTACTTTTTAGTTTTTTTTGTGTCTTTTGATTCTATTGCTGGACTTGTAACTTCTGTACTTTCTTTATCTTCTACTTTTTTTTGAACAGGACCAGAATCTTGTCCTTTAGCATTAAAGTCTTTGTCTACTAACTCTATGTATGCTGTAGGAGCATTGTCACCAAAACGAAAACCAGATTTTACAACTCTACAATATCCACCATTTCTTGATTCATATCTTTTGGATAAAATAGTAGTAAGTTTCGCAACAGAACTTTTGTCTTGCAGCTTTGAAAATAGAGTTTTTTTTGCTGCTAGAGTATTTTTCTTACCGATAGTAATAACTTTATCGATTATAGATTTTAACTCTTTGGCTTTTGGAACGGTCGTTTGAATCTGCTCATGTTTAATCAAAGAATTAATCATGTTCTGGAACATGGCTTTTCTATGTTCTGAAGTTCTGTTTAATTTTCTATGGCCGTGTCCGTGTCTCATATGATCTATTTATACTCTTCTTCTAGTCTTTTTGACAACTCTGCAATATTCTCAGGCGGCCAGTTAGGGATTTCAATACCAAGATATAAAGACATTCCTGACAGAACTTCTTTAATCTCATTAAGGGACTTTCTTCCAAAGTTAGGAGTTCTAAGCATTTCTCCTTCAGTTTTTTGAACAAGATCTCCAATATAGATAATATTATCATTTTTCAAACAGTTCATGGATCGAACAGACAGTTCAAGCTCGTCAACTCTTCTTAAAAGATTTTTATTAAATTCTGGCTCACTTTGCGTTGGTTGTGCAATAACTTCTTTAGGCTCATCAAAGTTAATAAACAAAGACAACTGATCTTGTAATATTCTAGCTGCAAAAGCTAAACAATCGTCAGCAGCTACAGATCCGTTAGTCTCAATTTCCATAGTAAGCTTGTCGTAATCGATTGACAAACCTTCTCTTGTATTCGAAACGTTATAAGAAACTCTTTTCACTGGGCTAAAAACAGAATCAATAGGTATTAAGCCTAATGGTGAATCTTTTTCTCTGTTTTTGTCAGCTGAGACATATCCTTTTCCAGTGTTAACAACCAATTCCATGTAGACTTTAGTATTTTCATCCAAGTTACAAATTACTTGCTCAGGATTTAAAATTTCAATATCTGGGTTTGGATTGATCATTTTAGCTGTGATTTCTCCAGGACCTTTTGCGTCTAATATTAATTTCTTTGGACCATTAGTGTTCAACTTTAAAGACAATGACTTAACATTCAGAACTATATCCGTAACGTCTTCTCTTATTCCATTAATAGAAGAGAATTCATGCAAAACTCCGTCGATTTGAATTGCTGTAACTGCTGTTCCTTGAATAGATGATAGCAAAACTCTTCTAAGTGCGTTACCTAGAGTTAGGGCAAAACCTCTTTCTAAAGGTTCTACAACAATTTTTGCAAATTTTTTATCTTCGCTGGCTTGAATATCAATTTTAGAAGGTTTGATTAATTCTTTCCAATTTTTATCTATCAATTTTAGCTCCTGTTTTTT
>CAWUVR010000021.1:0-6985 GCA_963925905.1 uncultured Pelagibacteraceae bacterium | reverse complement strand
CTGTGATTATCAGAAAGTTGGTCTGAGTTTTCGCTACCAGGACCAGCTATAAGTCTTACTTTAATTCTTAGTTTTGATTGTTTCTCTGAAATTTTTGTTTTAATTATTTCCATTTCTTTAGAAATATTTTTTATTGCGCCGCCACCATCAGCTTTTTTATTGAGCAAATCCTTTTTTTTTATACTTAGATCTTCTAGTTTAAAAAATAAGGGATCCATATTTTCTAAATATTCCATCCAAAGAAGTTTTTGTATTCCCGTTTTATTGTGAATAAATAAGGCAATATCCTGACCGCAATTATCGCAATTAAATCTTTTTTTGACTGTGTAATCTTGAATATTTTTAAAATTATTTTCGTAAGTAATACCGTTTGTTTTAATAAATAAAACTTTGCTACAGCATGGGCATTTTTTAATTATTGGAAATATCATTAATTCTGTTTAATCCTAAAGTAGAATTTTATACAACTAACTTGCGCCCCAATTTGGGGTTGTAAAATAGTTTACTAAATTTTATTTTCATCTTCTTGTTCTTGTTCTTGACCTTTCTCTTGTTCTTCTTGTAATTTTAACTCATCTTCTTCCTCTTGTTTTAATCCAGGAGTTTCATCTAAAAATTCTGTACTTAGAGGAGCAGTCTCTTCGATATCTATAGGAACATTCTCAGAGATAGTGTCTTCTTCTTTAATTTCATCTATTTTTTCTTCTAAATTTTTCTTTATTTCTTCAATTTCTGCATCTTGTCTTTCTTTTTCCGTATCATTAAAAATTGAATAACCTGTCATTAACTGAGTAGTTGTGGATTTTTTATTAACTACTTTGTTAGTTTTTTTCTTTGTTATTTTTTTATTAGACTTGGATGTAGATTTTCTTTTTTGTTTAACTAAAGTTTTAGGTGATTTTTTCTTGGGTTTTTTTTTAATTAAAGCCTTCTTTTTTTTAACTATAGGCTTAGATTTCTTTTTAGTTTTGGATATTTTTTTTTGACGTTTTTCTTTGACTTTTTGATGCTCTTTTTTTTAATTTTCTTATTTTTGTTTTTTTTCATGCTCTCCCCAGAACTGCTATATTTGAACACTAATCCTCTATAGTAGCAATGCATATTATGCATACTTCCACCACATTGAGTGTAAATGATCAATAAATCTTATATAATTCATATATGCAGAGTAATAAATTTAACTACGACACTGTCATTGTAGGAGCTGGTAGTGCTGGTTGTTTACTCGCCAATAGGTTGTCAGCAGATCCAAATCATAAAGTTCTTTTAATTGAAGCGGGAGGTCAAGATGACTGGATTTGGATTAAAATCCCTGTGGGATACTTATTTACTATTAATAATCCTAGAACCGATTGGTGTTTTAAGACTGAGCCTGATCCAGGATTGAATGGAAGATCTATTCACTATGCACGAGGCAAGGTCTTAGGAGGATCCTCATCCATCAACGCCATGATTTATATGCGTGGTCAGGAAAGTGACTACAAACAATGGAGCGATATTACTGGTGATAGCATTTGGAATTGGAACAATTCTTTAGCAACTTATAAATCCATCGAGAACTACTTTGCAGGAGATAATGAGTGGCACGGTAGTAAAGGGGAGATGCGTGTAGAAGAGCCAAGAGTACAGTGGCCTATTTTAGATTCTTGGAGAAAAGCTGCTAGCGAACAAGGCATTCCTAGTATTGAAGAGTTTAATCGGGGTGACAATGATGGTTGTGCTTATTTTCACATGAATCAGAAAAAAGGAATTCGTTGGTCGATGTCAGATGCTTTTTTAAAACCAATTAAGCAAAGAAGTAATTTGACGATCATGACTCACACCCAAGTATTAAAGGTATTAACCAAGGACATTACTAGTGAGACACGCAATCAATCCCAAAACACAGAACGAGCTTGGGCTAATTCTAAATTAGAAACCTATGGACTTGAAATTTTACATAAGGGAGAAAAGAAAATCGTTACTGCGAATGATCAGGTTATCTTATCGGCAGGAGCAGTTAGCACGCCTCATTTGCTTCAAGTATCAGGAATAGGCCCTACTTCTTTGTTAAACAATATTGGAGTTAAGGTGGTGCATGATCTTCCTGGAGTTGGAGAAAATTTGCAAGATCATTTGCAAATTAGAACAGTTTATAAGGTTTCAAACTGCAAAACAGTAAACACTTTATATAAAAATATATTCTCAAGAATAATGATGGTGCTGCAATACATTTTGTTTAGAAAAGGGCCCATGACGATGCCACCTTCGACCTTAGGTGCATTTGCTAAAAGCGATTCCAATCAAATTAGCGCTAATTTAGAATGGCACGTTCAACCACTGTCTCTGCCAAAATTTGGCGATCCTTTAGATCCATTTAATGCTATCACTCCCAGTGTTACCAATATTAGACCAACTTCTCGAGGCTGGATCAGAGCCGTAAGCTCCAACCCTTTAGAGTATCCAAAAATTTTATGTAACTATTTATCCACTAAAGAAGATTTGGATATTGCAGTAGCAGGACTTAAAAAAACTCGTGAGATTATGAAGAGCGAAGCGTTATCTACATATTCTCCAGAAGAAATGTTGCCAGGAGAAAATGTGCAAACCGATCAAGAGTTGCAACATGCTGCTAAAGATTTAGGAACTACTATTTTTCATCCAGTAGGAACTTGTTCTATGGGAAAAGTAGATAATAATGGTAATGCAGAAAATCCCATGACCGTTTTAGATTCTGAATGTAGGCTAAGAGGTATTTCTAAGTTACGAGTGATTGATGCCTCTGCCATGCCAAAAGTTACCTCAGGAAATACCAATGCACCAGTAATGTTAATTGCAGAAACGATCGCAAGAAAAATACTAAGATCTAATTAAATTCCAAAAGTAGATTTTATTCCGTTGATAATAAATTGTATAGCTAAGGAAGCCAACACAAGAGCCATTACTCTAGAAAACACATTAAGTAAATTTTTACTTGTATAATTTGCAACTACCGCTGAGAACAGCATATGCAAAAAAGTAACTAGCATGGCAGCTGCTAATGCAGCGTAGACCATGACTAAATTTTCAGCTGAACTGGAATTTGCATTTACCAAAAGAACCACCGAAGTTAATGCGGCAGGTCCTGCGATTAGAGGAATGGAAAGTGGAAATACAACAATATCATCTAAGTTCTTATCGTTCACCGCCAGATTAGCACTTTCTTCTTTTCGCATCCTTCGTTTATCTAGCAACATTTCTATAGCAATAATGAATAAAATAATTCCACCAGCAATTTTTAAAGAATTCAAAGACACACCAATCCAATTAAAGAAGAATTGTCCTCCGTAGGCAAAAATAGATAAAATAACAAAAGCTGTTAAGGAAGATTTAGCTGCAATTCTAAATCTTTGCTTTCTCGAAGCTCCATCGGTTAGAATTAAATATAAAGGACCAACGCCAATAGCATCGATGGCTACAAACAAAACTGCAAAAGAGTTAAAAAATACTTCGTACATTCGTCACTACTATAGCAATCATCGCTATTAGTGCATCTAATCTATCCACATGCACTCCCCCAGGTTGTATTTTTGATTCAAAATAGAATCAAAACGGAATCAAAAGGTGAACACCGCTTAATGTATATTAGAATAATGTGGGTAAAATACCTCTATAAATAAGATATTTCCAAAATCAACCTGTCCACACATGCTCTAATAGGTTGTATTTTTGATTCAAAACAGAATCAAAAGGGAATCAAAGCAAGAACATCGGAGAATTTATCCCTAAACAATGTGGATAAATGTTCTACATAGATTGAATAGCGCTGACGACCAGTCGGATCGCCGCAAAAATCAAAAACAGATTAAGAACTGTTTTAAAATAATACTGACCTTTGCTAATTAGAAATTTTTTACCAATAAGGGTTCCGAAAAATCCACTAATAATCATTGCCAACACTAAGGGGGCATACGATGCAAAAGAAAATCCAAAAATTCCAAAAACAATACACTTGATTAAATGCTGAAAGGTCATCATCGCACCATGAGTGGCCACATGATTAACCGGAGGTAGTTTCATGCTTTTAACTACCGCGACCATAATAAAACCTGAGGCACCAAACAACATGGATATTAACGAAACTAAAAAACCAATGGGAAATAATAATTTACTTTTAATAGCTGGTACCGTTCCAAACACAGACCACAAAATAAAAAAAGCAATTCCGAATTTTAAATAATTGGTAGGAAGATTAGTAAATATAAATCCTCCTGTGGTGGATCCAATTAAGCAGCCCAACGCAAAAGGAATGACCGCTTGTTTGCTAATTTGTTTAAAAGAAAGAGTCGCCCTAAAAAAATTTGATCCAAATTGAATAATTCCATGAATAGGAATTAAATACATAGGAGGAAGTAAGGCTGATAAAAAAGCAAGCATCATTAAGCCACCACCAATTCCAGCCGCTGCAGAAATAAAAGAGCATAACATACTAACAGCAATCATTAAGATGGCAGTTAGGTTGCTAATTTCTGCTGGAAGATAAAATAAATCCATTATGAATCCCAAGGGTTTCTAATATTGGTTTGTTTTGGTTTAGTTTTTAGTGAGAGCTTATTAAAAAACAAAATAGCCACTACTCCAAAAACAAATCCCCCAATATGGGCTCCGTAAGCAACACCGCCACCCGTAGAAGAAGAAAGGGACGAGCTAATAAATTGTAACACAAACCAAAATCCCAACACAAACAATGCCGGCACTTTTATGATTTGTGTGAAAAAACCAAGAGGAATTAATACAAGCACTTTAGCTTTGGGATGATTAACAATGTAAGCGCCGAGTACACCACCAATGGCACCGCTTGCACCAATCATGGGAATAGTTGAGCTGGTATTCATAAATACTTGAGTTAGTGCCGCAGCAATTCCAGCTAAGATATAAAAAATAAAAAACTTAACAGGTCCTATTTCGTCTTCAATATTATCTGCAAAAATCCACATATACAGCATATTACCAATTAGATGCATAAATCCACCGTGCATAAACATAGAAGTGAGAAGAGTTAATTCTGCAGGAAGCGCCGCAAGATGAGAGGGCAATTCTGCTTTGCCGGTTAATACCGCAGGAACCAGACCGTAAGAATAAAAAAGCTTACCGCTATTGTAAGAATTGGATCCTATTTCTAAAATGAATACAAAAACACAAACTGCAATAATCGCATAAGTAACAAATGGTGTTGTAGTAGTTGGATTATCGTCTTTTAAAGGTATCAAGGCCTAGCCACATTGAGCGCGGTTGAGCAAGTAATGGTCCAGCAACACACACGCAAGCATAGCTTCGCCAATAGGAACTGCACGAATTCCTACACAGGGATCATGTCTTCCATGAACAGAAATATTTGTGTTCTTGCCGGACTTATCAATAGTTTCTCTAGAATTCAAAATAGAAGAAGTTGGTTTTACCGCAAAGGAACAAACGATATCTTGTCCAGAAGAAATTCCACCTAGAATTCCCCCAGCATTATTGGTTTTGAAATTTACTTTTCCATTCTTACTTCTAATTTCATCAGAATTAGTTTCTCCAGTTAAACTTGCAGCATCCATACCCGCACCAATGTTTACAGCTTTCACTGCATTGATACTCATCAGAGCAGAAGCGATATCCGCATCTAGTTTGGAATAAATAGGAGCGCCTAAACCAACAGGAATTCCTCGTGCACGAAGTTCAATTAATGCACCACAAGAGCTTCCTTGTTTTCTAATACTTAATAAATAATCCTCATAGACTTCGACAATATCTTTATCCGCTGAAAAGAATGGATTTTTTCTAATTTGTTTCTCATCCCAATTTTTTGGATCGCTCATAATCGGACCAATTTGGGTAACCGCTCCAACGATAGCAAATTTTTTGCCCAATACTTGGCTTAATACTTTTTTGGCAATAGCTCCGGCTGCCACACGCGAAGCAGTTTCTCTAGCAGAGGATCTGCCACCACCTCGGTAGTCACGAATGCCGTATTTTTTAAAGTATGTGTAGTCTGCATGTCCTGGACGAAATTTATTTTTAATATTTCCGTAGTCTTTCGACTTCATGTCTTCATTGTAAATCATCAGAGAAATAGGAGTTCCGGTAGTTTTGCCTTCAAACACACCCGATAAGATTTGAACTAAATCTCGCTCTTTTCTTTGAGTGGTGAATTTCGATTGGCCTGGCTTTCTTAAATTTAAGTCTCCTTGAATATCTTTTTCAGACAGAGCAATGTTAGGAGGACAGCCATCTACAACACAACCGATAGCAGGACCATGGGATTCACCCCAAGTAGTAAATCTAAAAACTTTTCCAAATGTATTAAATGACATATAGGTATTATATAAGTTAATTTGACTGAATTATGAACGAAAAATTAGGATTAGACCCAGCTTTTTTAAATGAAGAGAATCCATACAATCTCTTCAAGGTTTGGATGAAAGACGCAGAAAAGTCTGAAATTAATGACCCCAACGCATTGTCTGTTGCAACGGTTGACAGTGTTGGTCAGCCAGACAATAGAATGGTTTTGCTCAAAGGATTAACCGAAGAAGGTTTTATTTTTTACACTAACTTAGAGAGCAAAAAAGGTAAGGATTTAAAAGCAAATCCTAAAGCTTCCATGTGTTTTCATTGGAAATCGCTTCAAAGACAAGTGAGAATTCAAGGTTCGGTTACTTTAGTGGATAATAAAACAGCAGATGAATATTACGCTTCTAGAGCATATGAAAGCAGAATAGGAGCATGGGCGTCTTCTCAGTCAGAAGTGATGCAAACCAGAGATGAGTTTGAAAACAAAGTGGAAGAATTTAAAAAAAAATATCCAGATTCAAATAGCGTACCGAGACCATCGTACTGGTCCGGCTGGTTGCTTAATCCTTACAAAATAGAATTCTGGATGGATGTGAAAAACCGCCTGCACCAAAGATTATGTTACTCTAAAATTGGAAAAGCTTGGCACCAAGAAATTTTATACCCTTAAAAATTTATTATTTAGTTTTAG
>CAWUVR010000020.1:0-2961 GCA_963925905.1 uncultured Pelagibacteraceae bacterium | reverse complement strand
AGTATATCGAGATCATTTTTAATTTCATTTTGTGTTTTTTTTGCACCAGCAGTTCTTACAATCAATCCCATTGTTTCTGGAATTTCTAATTGATTAATAATTCCTCTAATGCTTTTTCTATCTTGCGAATTAAATATTTTTTTGGAAATCCCACCACCTTTTGCAGTATTCGGCATTAGAACAATATATTTTCCAGCTAATGATAAAAAAGTAGTTAACGCAGCTCCTTTTTTTCCTCTTTCCTCTTTTACAATCTGCAAAAGAATAACCTGACCAGGTTTTATTACTTCTTGAATTCTATATCTTTTGAATTTTCTTCTAGCCCTTATGTCGCTAATTTTTTTTTCATATTCAGATTCAGAATTAACAAATTCATCTGAACTAGCTATTTCGCTTTGCTCTTCATTCTCGTTTTTTTCATTTGAATTTTCACCTTCACCTTCACCTTCATTTTCATCTTCATCTTCATCTTCAGATGACTCTATGCTTTCCTCTGGATTTTCTTCTCCATCTGCACTATTGATTTCATTGGGAGACAGATCCTTGGTTTCTTCCAGCAACTGTTTTCTTACTTCTTCCTCTTCTCTTAAAATAGCTTCTTTATCAGAAAGAGGTATTTGGTAATATTGAGTTTGAATATCATTAAACGCTAAAAAGCCGTGGCGTTCATTCCCAAAATCTACAAACGCAGCTTGTAGTGAAGGTTCTATTCTGCTTACTCGGCCTAAATATATATTGCCTTTAAGCTGTTTTTTTTGTTCGTTTTCGTATTCGTATTCCTCAACTCCACTATCAGATTTGATAGCAACTCGCGTTTGCTTCTGCTGAGAAGCATCGATAAGAATCTCTTTTTGCATGTTTGTAATTTCCAGTTTGTGTTATTTAAAATAATTTTCATAAAAACTTTTAAAGCTTCAATACTAGGATAATATTGTATTAGATCTGTTTTTAAAAGAAATAAGATCCAAAAATGAGAATATGTCCCAAAAAGGACAATTTTTAATGCTTTAAGAAAATATGTTGAGAATAGTAAAATCACTAGTTTTAGGCTCCCTAGCTTTTTCATTCGCAGGCTTTTTTATAGTCTTTTTAGCGCTTTGGTATTTTTCTAGCGATCTTCCAAATTACCGTTTTTTAGAAAATTACAAACCATCTGTATCAACAAAAGTCTACAACAAAGAAGGGGAAATCGCAGCGGATTTTGCTGTTCAAAAAAGAACATTTATTAGCATCGAAGAAATACCACCTTTTGTAATCAATGCCTTTTTATCAGCAGAGGATAAAAATTTTTTTCAACATCCGGGAATCGATGCAAGAGGAATTGTTAGAGCAATATTTAAAAATATTAAAAATATAGCAACAGGTCAAAGATTAGAAGGGGCATCAACAATTACGCAGCAGGTAGCAAAAAATTTTTTATTAACTTCTGATGTTTCTTTTTCTCGAAAAATTAAAGAAGCGATATTAGCTTTTAGAATTGAAAAATATTTAACTAAAAAAAGAATTTTAGAATTATATCTAAATGAAATTTATTTAGGTGAAAGAGCTTATGGCATAGCTTCAGCTAGTATGATCTATTTTGACAAATCATTAAAAGAGCTAAATATTTCAGAGGCCGCTTTGTTAGCAACACTTCCCAAGGCACCCAGCACTTACAATCCTTATAGAAGTTTAAACGCAGCTATAAAAAGAAAAAATTGGGTATTAGAAAGGATGTTTGAAAATAAGTTTTTGGAAAAAAATGATTATGCTCTTGCGCTTAAAAAGGAAATTGTTCTTAAAAAAAGAAAATTAGATTTTTATAAAGAATCCCTTTTTTTCACTGAAGAAGTCAGAAGGTTTCTTTACGAAAAATATGGAGAAGATACTCTTTATAAGCGTGGATTGTATGTGAAAACATCTCTGGATAATAACCTTCAAAGAATTGCAACAAGCGCCCTCAGGAAAAATTTAGAACAATACGACAGAAGGCATGGGTGGAGAGGGCCAGTAAAAAATATCAACAAGCCAAATGATTGGAAAAAATACATAGTTTCAACCAAGCAGGATGAAATAAACAATTGGAAATTAGCTTTGGTGACCACTGTACAAAATACTTTTGCAGAAATAAAAACATCAGAGGACAATATTGTAAAAATTCAGCTAGAAGATTTAAAATGGGCTAGAAAGCATATGGGTCCAGACAGCCTAGGATCAGTTGTTAATGATGTTAATCAAGTCTTGCAAATTAATGACCTGATTTGGGTTGAGCAGATTTCCAAGGGTAAAAAATGGCATCTTAGGCAAATACCCGAAATCAATGGATCTGTAATAATTTTAAATCCATGGAACGGAAGAGTTTATTCAATGGTTGGAGGATATAGTTTTGATCTAAGTCAATTCAATAGATCCAGTCAGGCAAAGAGACAGCCTGGCTCTGCACTCAAGCCATTTGTTTATGCCTCGGCATTAGAAAATGGATATCAGCCAAATACAATCTTGTTAGATGCTCCTTACGTTACTCAAAAACCAAAAGACCCAGTTAAGTGGAAACCAGACAATTATGGAAATAAATTTTATGGAAAAAGCACCTTGAGATCAGGCGTTGAGCAATCAAGAAATTTAATGACCGTTCGCTTAAGCCAATACATTGGTAATGAAAAAATATTAGATTTGGCAAAAAAAACAAAAATTTACGAAAATCCTCAAAATTTACTATCCTTTTCTTTAGGTGCTGGCGAAACAACGTTGCTTAATTTGGCAAATGCATACGGAGTTTTCGTTAACGGTGGAAAAATGATTCAACCTTCCTTAATCGATTTAATTCAGGATCAGAACGGAAAAATTATTTATCAGAAAAAAAGTTATTTATGCGAGGGATGCAATGAGATTTCCGCAGACATCAATGAGTACCCCAGTGCAGTAAATACCGAGAGCAGAGTTTTGACGGAAGCCACTTCCTACCAAATGGTTTCCATATTA
>CAWUVR010000019.1:0-8562 GCA_963925905.1 uncultured Pelagibacteraceae bacterium | reverse complement strand
ACTTGGAAGATTAGAAGATTCAGCTGAATTTAAGAAAAAAGCGGAACCAAAAAAAGTAGAAAAAAATGATGATGTTTTATTAAAAAGCTTAGGAATCAAAGTCAGAAATGTAAATGATCAGGATGTTGCCGCTCGTAAATTACTAACTGGAAAAAATGGAGTTATTGTTCAAGAAGTAGATGAGGATGGGTCTTTGGCAGATTCTACAATTCAGGTGGGAGACATAATTGTTGCCTTGCAAAACAGTAAAATCGTGGATGCATCTGATTTTTCCAATAAATTAAATAAACTAATTGGTTCTGGAAATAAATCTTTACTATTAACAGTTATAGATTCTCAAAATAGAAGTAGATATGTTGGTGTGAAAATTAAGTAATTCACATCAGATGCAATCAAAAATAATTTTAATATCTGGACCTACCGCGTCAGGCAAATCTAGATTAGCCATAGATATAGCAAAAAAATTTAAAGGAGAGATTGTCAATGCTGATAGCATGCAGGCATACAAAGAGATAAAAATTCTATCTACAAGACCATCAGATACAAAAAAAATTAAACATCATCTTTACGGATTTGTGAGTGTTAAAAAATCTTTTTCTACAGGGCATTGGTTAAAGCTAGTAGGAAAAAAAATTAAAGAAATTCAGAAAAGAAAAAAAATTCCCATTATTGTGGGAGGCACAGGTCTTTATTTTAAATCATTGGTTCATGGAATGATTGAGATACCAAAAATTGCTAAAAGCATTAGAAAAAAAATAATTAATTTACACGCCAAGTTGGGAAATGAATTTTTTTATAAAAAGTTAATTTCTTTAGATCCAAAAAGCAAACTTCAGATTAAACCAACTGATCCACAAAGAATGATTAGAGCTTATGAAGTTTTTTATAAAACTAAAAAATCTATTTGTGATTGGCAGAGTGAAACAAAGCCGATATTGAACAATTCAGATTTTATAAAAATTGTATTAAACCCAGAGCGTTCACATTTGCACAATCAAATTATCAAACGATCAAAAACTTTAATTAGTGCAAAATCTACTATGGAAGTAAAAAAATTTCTTAAACTTAAAGTTAATAAGAAACTCTCTTCTAATTTTATCATTGGAATTAAAGAAATAGCTGAACACTTAGACAAAAAAATTTCCAAAGAACAGTTAATGGATAGAGTTATTATTCGCACCAGGCAGTATGCAAAGAGGCAATTTACTTGGCAAAAGGGACAAATGCAGGATTGGACTGCATTTGAAGAACAAAATTATTCAAAATTATTAAAAAAAGTTTCAATATTCATATCTAAAACTTGACCAGTAATTTTAGTTAGATAAATTCAATTTCCAGGAGATTTTTATGAGCACGGAATTGACCGGTGCAGAGATAGTTTTCAAAGCTCTGTCCGATCATAAGGTTGAATACATTTTTGGTTATCCAGGAGGGGCTGTGCTTCCTCTATACGATCAATTATTTAAACAAAAAGAAATAAAGCATATTTTGGTTAGACACGAACAAGGTGCCGGACATGCTGCGGAAGGTTACGCAAGATCTTCAGGAAAACCAGGGGTTGTTTTGGTAACATCAGGACCAGGTGCCACTAACATGGTTACCGCCTTAACAGATGCTTACATGGATTCTATTCCTTTAGTTTGTATTACAGGACAAGTTCCTACTCACTTAATTGGTACAGACGCATTTCAAGAATGTGACACCACAGGAATTACTAGGCCTTGCACAAAACATAACTGGCTGGTGAAAGATGTTAATCAACTTGCCGAAACAATTCACAAAGCATTCCGTATAGCTACTACCGGCAGACCAGGACCGGTGTTAATTGATATTCCAAAAGATATTCAGTTTAAAAAAGGAATTTATAAATCACACGAAACCATTCAGATCGATAGTTACCAGCCAAATTTCAAAGGAGATCCAAATCAAATTGAAAAAGCAGTGGAGCTTATTGCCAATGCAAAAAAACCAATTTTTTATACAGGCGGAGGAGTAATCAATGCAGGAGAAAAAGCCTCACAGTCTCTTAGAGAGTTAGTTGCTTTAACGGGTTTTCCCATTACTTCTACACTTCAAGGACTTGGATGTTATCCAGGAGAAGATCCCCAGTTTTTAGGAATGCTAGGAATGCACGGAACCTACGAAGCTAATCATGCAATGCATGACTGTGACTTAATGATCAATATAGGCGCAAGATTTGATGACCGAATTACTGGAATGGTAAGCAAGTTTTCTCCAGGGTCTAAAAAAATTCATATTGATATAGACCCATCCTCTATCAACAAAGTTGTAAAGGTAGATGTGGCAGTTGTTGGTGATGCCCAAAGTGTTATGAGCTCAATGATTGAGATAATAAAGAAAAAATACCCAGGATTTAAAAACTCAAATAAAGAAAAAATTAGCGATTGGTGGAAACAGATTGGTGTATGGAGAGAAAAAAAATCTCTTTCGTTTAAGCAGGGTAAAAATATAATTCTTCCACAACATGCAGTTCATAGGTTGTATGAATTAACCAAAGATCAAGATACTTTTATCAGCACAGAAGTGGGGCAGCACCAAATGTGGGCAGCGCAGCATTATAAATTTAGCAAACCCAATAGATGGATGACATCAGGAGGACTTGGTACCATGGGCTATGGTTTGCCGGCAGCAATAGGTATTCAGATTGCCCACCCAAAAAAATTAGTTATTGATATTGCAGGAGAAGCATCGATTTTAATGAATATGCAGGAGCTTTCAACGGCTGTGCAATACCGCCTTCCAATAAAAATATTTATCTTAAACAATGAATATATGGGTATGGTTAGACAGTGGCAGGAATTGTTGCATGATAAAAATTATTCAGAAAGTTATTCAGAAGCATTGCCTGACTTTGTTAAGCTTGCAGAAGCTTATGGAGCAGTAGGAATTAGAGCCAGCAAACCAGAAGAATTAGATGAAAAAATTAAAGAAATGATCAGTGTAGATAGGCCCGTTATTTTTGATTGTGTTGTTGAAAAAGAAGAAAATTGTTACCCAATGATCCCTTCTGGAAAAGCACACAATGAAATGATTTTGGGTCCAGAAGATGAAGATTCTATTTCTGAGGAAGGAAAAGTTTTAGTTTAATGTCAAAATCAGCTTACAGCATAGATTCGGGAGAAGAAAAACTTGACCGAGTTATTATAGTTGCTTGGGTAGATAATGAAGCTGGAGTGTTAGCTAGAGTTTCGGGTCTGTTCTCTGGAAGGGGTTACAATATTGAATCTCTTGCTGTTGCCAAAGTAGATGAGGAAAGAAATATTTCTCGTATTACTATTTCAACTAACGGAACAAAGTCTGTTATTGAGCAAATTAAAGCGCAATTGTTAAAATTGGTGCCCGTTCACAAGGTGGCTGAGTTTAAAATCGATGACAATTCTATTTTTAAAGAATTGGCTCTGATTAAATTTGTGGGAGGTGCTGATCTACTGCAAAAGGCAGAAAAAATTTGTGTTGACTTTAAAGTGGAGTTTTTAGATAAAACCCCACTATCATTTGTTGCTCAAATTGTAAGCAGCAGAAGAGAGATTGACGATTTTATTAAGAAGGCAAAACCATTTGGTTTAGCTAGTATTACTAGAACGGGTCCTTTAGCTATGACGAAGGGTTCGGAAACTATAAAAGATAACAAAGGAAAAGTTTTATGAAAATGTTTTACGAAAAAGATGCGGATGTAAATTTAATTAAATCAAAAAAAGTAGCTATCATTGGTTTTGGAAGCCAGGGTCATGCCCATGCTCTTAATTTAAAAGACAGCGGAGTAAAAGAAATAGTAGTGGCTTTAAGAGAGGGGTCTCCTAGTATAAAAAAAGCAGAACAATCTGGTTTGAAAGTGATGAATATTTCGGATGCTGCTGAATGGGCGGATGTAGTTATGATCTTAGCGCCAGATGAATTACAATCAGGTATTTACAAAAATCATATTGAACAAAGAATGAAGCAAGGATCTAGTTTGGCTTTTGCTCATGGTTTAAATATTCATTACGATCTAATTAAATCAAGAGATGATTTGGATGTGTTCATGGTAGCACCCAAAGGACCCGGTCACTTAGTGAGAACAGAATTTCAAAAAGGTGGAGGAGTTCCTTGCTTGATGGCAGTTCACAAAGACAGTTCTGGAAAAGCAAGAGATTTGGCATTGTCCTATGCATCGGCAATTGGTGGTGGCAAGTCAGGAATTATCGAAACTACATTTAAAGATGAGTGTGAAACAGATTTGTTTGGTGAACAAGCTGTTTTGTGCGGTGGTGTAGTAGAGCTTATCAAGAAAGGTTTTGAAACTCTTACAGAAGCTGGTTACCCAGCTGAAATGGCATACTTTGAATGCTTGCATGAAGTAAAACTTATCGTGGATTTAATTTACGAAGGTGGAATTGCAAATATGAACTATTCTATTTCCAATACAGCAGAATACGGAGAATACGTTTCTGGTAAAAAAATCATCGATGATAAAACTAAAGAAAGAATGAAAGAAGTTCTTGCAGATATTCAGTCTGGTAAATTCACTAAAGACTGGATGAAGGAAAATGAAAATGGACAAAAGAATTTTCTTCAGATGAGAAAAGATCTTGCTAATCATCCAATTGAAAAAGTGGGTGAAGAATTAAGAGCTTTGATGCCATGGATCGCTAAGAATAAAATTATCGATAAGGACAAAAACTAAGAGAA
Source organism: uncultured Pelagibacteraceae bacterium (assembly GCA_963925905.1). Lineage (GTDB taxonomy): Bacteria > Pseudomonadota > Alphaproteobacteria > Pelagibacterales > Pelagibacteraceae > IMCC9063. The sequence continues at coordinate 3,873 of CAWUVR010000019.1, read as the reverse complement.
AATAGCATTTTTCTTTCTTTTTTTTACCAAAGCTATAAAAGCACAATACAATTTATGCGTTAAAAGTAGATTTTTGCGCAAAGCTTTACTAAATTAAAGGTATGGATAAAAACCAGATTATTATATTCGACACAACGCTTAGAGACGGTGAGCAATCACCAGGAGCCTCTATGAGTTTAGAAGAAAAAGTTCAGATTGCTAAAGCATTCCAGGGCTTGGGAGTTGATGTAATGGAGGCCGGTTTTCCCGCTGCATCTCAAGGTGATTTTGAGGCAGTAACAGCAGTTAGTAAAATATTAACCAAAACTATTCCTTGCGGGTTGGCTCGAGCTTTAAAGAACGATTTGGATAAGTGCTATGAATCATTAAAACATTCTAAGAATTTTAGAATTCATACCTTTATTTCAACTAGCGATCTTCACATGAAGCACAAGCTACAAAAAACGCGCGAAGAAGTTTTGGAGTTAGTTAAATTTAGTGTTGAGTATGCAAAAAAATTCACTCAAGACGTAGAGTGGTCACCTGAAGACGCGACCAGAACTGATTCTGATTTTTTATGCAAAACAGTAGAGCTTGCCATTAACTGCGGAGCTACCACAATCAATATTCCAGATACAGTTGGATATGCAACTCCTGCAGATTATGAAAGAATTATCAAAGATTTATTTAATCGCGTTCCAAATATACACAAGGCAATTGTCTCTACTCATACCCATAATGATTTGGGTTTAGCAGTTGCTAATGCATTGGCAGGAGTTTCTGCTGGAGCAAGACAAGTGGAATGTACAATTAATGGAATTGGTGAGAGAGCCGGAAATGCTGCTTTAGAAGAAGTAGTTATGGCGATCAAAACAAGAAATGACTTATTGCCATATCAAACAAATATCGACACAACCAAAATTAGTTCTTGTTCTAAATTGTTATCGAGCACCATAGGATTTCCCGTTCAATACAACAAGGCAATAGTGGGAAAAAATGCTTTTGCACACGAATCCGGAATTCATCAAGATGGAATGTTAAAAAACAAAAATACTTACGAAATCATGACCCCAGAAAGTGTGGGTGTAAGCAAATCTTCACTTGTCATGGGAAAGCATTCTGGTCGACATGCGTTCAAAGAAAAATTGATCACCTTAGGATATTTAAATTTTAATGAAACTAAAATTGATGAATCATTTAAAAAATTCAAAGACCTTGCTGATAAAAAAAAACATGTGTTCGATGAAGATATTGCTGCGCTTGTTGATGACGAACTAATGAACGATAATAATGTTATCAAACTAATTTCTTTAGAGGTATTTGCGGGAACCAAGGGACAAAAGTCAGTATTGGAATTGGACGTTTACGGAAAAATATTGAAAACAGAGCAGTCAGGTGATGGTCCCGTAGACTCTATATTTAAGAGTATTAAAGAACTATTCCCACACGAAGCAAATTTGCAATTGTACCAAGTCCATGCAGTAACCGAAGGCACCGATGCACAAGCTACAGTCAGTGTGAGAATTGAAGAAAAAGGTAAGATTTCTGTAGGCCAGGCAGCAGACACAGATACTTTAGTAGCATCTGCAAAAGCTTATATAAATGCACTTAATAAACTGATAATCAAAAGAAAGCGCACCGCACCAAACGATGAGTTTTCTGCAGCCATTTAAATAGAGAGGATAAAAATGTTTCAAAAAATAATGTCAATGTGGTCAACGGATATGGCTATCGACTTAGGTACAGCCAACACATTGGTTTATGTAAAAGGAAAAGGAATTGTTCTAAACGAACCGTCAGTGGTTGCTATTATCAATGATAAGGGAAAAAATACAGTATTGGCAGTTGGGGAAGATGCAAAGCAAATGTTAGGTAGAACTCCAGGAAGTATTCAAGCTATTCGTCCACTAAGAGACGGTGTAATTGCAGATTTCGTAGTGACAGAAGAAATGATCAAGCATTTTATTAAAAAAGTTCACAAGAGATCAGCTTTTGCTAATCCAAGAATTATTATTTGCGTACCAACAGGATCAACGCCTGTGGAAAGAAGAGCGATTCAAGAAGCGGCACATGCAGCAGGGGCTAGAAAAGTTCAATTAATTGAAGAGCCAGTTGCAGCAGCCATAGGAGCAGGCTTGCCTATCTCAGAACCAACCGGATCTATGATTGTTGATATTGGAGGAGGAACTACTGAAATTGCAGTTTTATCTCTTGGAGGAATCGTTTATTCAAAATCTTTACGTTTAGCTGGAGATGCCATGGATCAAGCCATCATAGCGTTCATGAGAAAAAGATTTAATTTGTTAATTGGAGAATCTACAGCAGAAAAAATTAAAAAAGAAATAGGATCAGCGATCCCTTCTAATACGGAAAATACTTATATCATGAAGGGAAGAGATGTGAGAACTGGTGTTCCTAAGGAAGTAAAATTGACAGAAAAAGATACAGCAGAAGCATTAGCTCCTGTGGTTAGTCAAATCATTGGCGCAATAAGAGAAGCATTAGAAAATACACCTCCAGAATTAGCTGCTGATTTAGTAGATATGGGAATGGTTCTTGCAGGTGGTGGAGCTTATTTGAAAAATCTAGACAAATTAATTGCCAAAGAAACTGGATTGCCAGTATCAATAGCAGAAGACCCTTTATGTTGTGTTGCACTTGGAACTGGAAAGGCTTTAGAGCAAGAGGGAATATTCTCTGCCATGTTAACTGAATACTAAAAGGTTAAATGCATTCAGATAATAGCTGGTTTGATAAAAGTATTCTAAGGATTGTAACTATTTTTCTCATTTCTTTTTCTTTTATTTACCTAGATAGCTCTAATCAAAGATTATTTAGCAAAACAAAATCATTCATCAATGATGCGGTAGCTTACACAAGTTATGCGATAACATTTCCAATCAAGAAAATCATAGAAACACCAGCGGCAGTCAAAACAATATCCAAGCTTAAGGATGAGCATGAAAAAATAGCTATTTTGGAAAATAAAATACAGGAATTGTCATTGCAAAATGAATTTTTAAAAAAAGATTTCAAGAAATTTGAAAACTTTTTGAAGGAAGAAAAGCAATTTGAATTTGAGGCTATTCAAGCAAAAGTCATATCTAGCAGTAGTAATATTTTTGCCAACTCTTTCATTGTCAATAAAGGTTCGGTAGACGGTGTAAAAGAAGGAAGTCCCATTGTTAAAAACAATAATTTAATTGGACAAGTATCTGAGGTTAATAATAGCTCATCCAGAGCTATATTTTTAACAGATATAAATAGTAGAGTTCCAGTAGTCATTGGTGAACAAATGTATCAGGCCATATTGGTTGGAAATTCAACAAAAAAAAATCAACTTAAGTTAGAGTTTTTACCAAAAAATTACCAATTTCAAAATGGAGATATGATCTACACGTCAGAAATTGATGGAATTTTGAAAAGAGGGATTGTTATAGGAAGTCTGCTTATAGACAGTCAAGAAGATAAGAAGGGGCAAGACAACTACAGCATAGAATTAAATTACGGAAAAAAACAAATAGATTACGTTTCTATTTTAATTAATTAGCCATGGCAAAAAATAAAAAAAATTATAACAACATAATTGCTATAGGATTATTTTTTTTCTCTATTGCTCTTCCTTCTGTTGTTGATGAGTTTTCAGCAGAGGTACATACGAGTGAGTATTTTAATTTACAATATTTATTAGTATATTTTTTTTCATTTAATCGTTTTAAATATTTTTCAATTAGCATACTATTTATCCTTGGGTTAGTTAACGATAGTATTGTAGGTACACCATTTGGAATCTCTTCCGCCGCTTATATGCTAATATACAAAATCGCAGTTTATCAGGAGACAATTAAGTTAAGAACTATTTTTATAGCAGAGTGGATAGCGTTTGGCATTTCT
>CAWUVR010000018.1:0-8044 GCA_963925905.1 uncultured Pelagibacteraceae bacterium | reverse complement strand
CTTTTGAATTTTGCAATAATTGCTCTCTTAAGCTCCACAGTTCCATCAACAATGGTATATTTCGTTTGACCGCTTTTAATTGCATCAATTCCAGCCTGCTTCACGTTGTCAGGAGTGTCAAAATCTGGCTCACCCGCACCTAGTGATATTATATCTTTTCCTGCAGCTTTTAACTCGGTTGCTTTTTTAACAACAGCCATAGTCGGAGATGGTTTTATTCTGGATAGAGATGCTGATAGTATGGTCATTAAAATAATAAAAAAAATGTCTAATTTATCAGCCGTTCATACCTCAGAAGGAAAAAACAAAAAAGATAATTTTTTTGACAAACTGGAAGGTGGGAAAAAATTTAAATTAACAACTGAATTCACACCTGCTGGCGATCAGCCTACTGCCATAAAACAGCTCAAAGAAGGTCTGATAAATAATCAAAAAAATCAAGTTTTGCTAGGGGTAACTGGGTCCGGAAAAACATTCACTATGGCAAAATTAATTGAGGAGTTAAATCGACCGGCTCTTATCTTGGCTCCCAACAAAACATTAGCAGCACAATTGTATGGGGAAATGAAAAGTTTTTTCAAAGAAAATTCTGTTGAATACTTTGTTTCTTACTATGATTACTACACTCCAGAAGCTTACGTTCCAAGGTCAGACACTTATATAGAAAAAGAATCTGCCATCAACGAACAGATAGATAGAATGAGGCACTCAGCTACCAGATCGTTGCTGGAAAAAGATGATGTTATTATTGTAGCCAGCGTATCCTGCATCTATGGACTGGGGTCTCCCGATTCCTATTCCAAAATGACAATGACTTTTGAAAAAAATAATACCTATGAAAGAGAAAAAATTATTAAAGGTCTTGTTGAATTGCAATACAAAAGAAATGATCAAAATTTTCATAGGGGAACTTTTAGAGTTCGTGGAGAAAATATTGAAATATTTCCGTCTCACTTAGAAGACCGTGCTTGGAGAATTTCTTTAGAGGATGGAAAGTTAACTGAGATAAAAGAATTTGACCCTTTGACTGGCGATAAAACAGAGGAGTTAAATATTATCAAAATTTACGCTAACAGTCACTACATTACTCCGAGACCAACTGTTCAGCAGGCCATAAAAGAAATTAAACTAGAATTGGCTCAAACATTAAAAAAATTTCAAAAAGAGAATAAGCTACTGGAAGCGCAAAGATTAAATGAAAGAACAAGGTTTGATTTGGAAATGATAGAGGCAACTGGAACATGTGCCGGCATTGAAAACTACTCTAGATTTTTATCGGGCAGAAAATCGGGTGAACCACCTCCAACACTTTTTGAATACTTGCCAGATAATGCAATTGTATTTGTTGATGAGAGTCACGTTACAGTTCCACAGCTAAATGGAATGTACAAAGGTGACCACACAAGAAAGAAAACGCTTTCTGAGTATGGATTTAGATTACCTTCTTGCATGGATAATAGACCGATGAAATTTGAAGAATGGGATATGATGAGACCACAAACTATATTTGTTTCGGCAACACCTAGTGATTGGGAGCTGGATCAAGCAAAAGGTGTTTTTGCTGAACAGGTGATTAGACCCACGGGTTTGATTGATCCACATATTTTTATACGACCAGCAAAAAATCAAGTGGACGATCTTTTGTCTGAATGTTTGATAATAAGCAAAAAAAATCAAAGAGTTTTAGCTACAACGCTTACTAAAAAAATGGCCGAAGATCTTACTGAGTATCTCGATGAAAATGGAATTAAAGTTAGATATATGCACTCAGAAATAGACACTTTAGAAAGGATTGAAATCATTAGAGATTTGAGATTGGGAGTGTTTGACGTTTTAGTCGGAATTAATTTGTTACGAGAAGGACTTGATATACCGGAATGCGCATTGGTAGCAATTCTTGATGCTGACAAGGAGGGATTTTTACGATCAGAAACTTCCCTAATTCAAACTATTGGCAGAGCCGCTAGAAATATTGAGGGAAGAGTTATTTTATACGCAGACAAAGAAACCAATAGTATAAAAAAGGCAATTGAAGAAACTAATAGACGAAGGGATAGACAAACATTATTTAATAAAAAAAATAATATAACTGCTCAAAGTATAAAAAAAGATATTGGGGACATATTAGAGAGCGTTTATGAAAAAGATTATTTAAATATTACTAAAGATGTTGAAATTGGACACAATTTAAAAAAACATCTAAAAGCTTTAAAAAAAGATATGTTTACTTCAGCTGATAATCTAGAATTTGAAAAAGCTGCAAAAATAAGGGATGAAATTAAGAAGCTTGAAAACTCAGACTTAGGTTTGGCAATTAACTCTAGTATAAAAAAATATGGACCAAACAATTCACTGTTCGGAAGATCTACACAAGGCAAAGCGGGAACCAAAGTTAAGAAAAAAAGATAAATGAACAAAACTATTCTCATCACCGGTGGCGCTCAACGCATAGGCAAAGCAATATCAATATTTTTTGCAAATAAAGGGTGGAATATTGCCATTCATTTTAATAAGTCCAAAAAAGAAGCATTGTTACTACAAAAGCAGATTGTAAAAATCGGAGTTAAATGCTGCATTATCAAAGCTGATTTAACTAAACACAAGGAAGCAAAATCTATTGTAAAAATTGCCAATAAAAAAATAGGAACCATAAACTGCCTAGTAAACTGCGCTTCCATTTTTGAAAATGACGACATAACAAATTTTAATAACGAAAAATGGCAGTCACATTTTAATATTAATTTAAAAGCACCAGCTATTTTGTCCTCTGAGTTTTTCAAGCAAAAAAAAAACAAAAATGCAAATATTATAAATATTATTGACCAGAGAGTTTTTAAATTAACTCCATATTTTCTTTCCTACACTCTCAGCAAAGCTGGTCTTCAGACTCTGACAACAGTTCTTGCAATGAAATTTGCTCCAAATATTAGAGTAAATGCTATTGCTCCTGGCCCCGTCATGAAAGGAGAAAGACAATCTAAAACACACTTTAAAAAACAATTTAAAAATACTATTTTAAAAAAACAGGTTAAAACAAAAGATATTTGCAATACTTTAGAATTTATTATCAATAACGATTCTATTACCGGTCTAACCATACCTGTGGACAGCGGTCAAAACCTCGGATGGAAAACTCCCGATCTAATTAATATAAAAGAATAGAATGACAGCATTTATAAAAAATAATGTGGTAGAAATTTTTGAAAAAAAGATAACTCAAGAAGTTGTAAAAAAAATTCTTATCAAAGATCTTATTGTTGAAAAAATTTTTGGTTATTACCCTGAAGAAAAAATTAAAACACAAAAATTAAAGTTCAATATTAAATTAGAATTAAATCAAAAATTAGCATTTGATGACCGTAACCTAAAAAGCATTGTAGACTACGATGACATTATTAGATTAATAAATAGTATCTTGGATAGAAAAATTAATTTCTTAGAGATTTTGGGTGAGTTAATAGCTGAAGAAATATTAAAAAATGAAAAAATTGAAGCTATAGAATTGCAAATAGAGAAATTAGATATTTTAAAAACAGGTGGGTCTGTTGGGTTTGAAATTAACAAAAGAAAAAAATAGTGAATACACTAGATTCTGGGCAGGCAATAATAAAATCTAAAATCAAAAATATACCAAATAGCCCTGGTATTTATAAATTTTTGGATGAAAAAAATAAAATTATTTATATTGGCAAGGCTAAAAATTTACCAAAAAGACTGCTCAACTACACTTCTGCTTCTGGATTGGCGATTAGAACTCAAAGATTAATTTCACTAACAAAAGAAATAGAAACAATCACTACGGCCAATGAATCTGAGGCACTTCTTTTAGAGGCAAACTTAATTAAAAAATTTAAGCCACGATACAACGTGTTACTTAAAGATGATAAATCATTCCCGTATATTCAAATCAGATTGAGTGATCCGTGGCCTCAACTAACCAAGTTTAGGGGTAAGCATAATGAAAAAGATTTATACTTTGGCCCTTTTGCATCCATAGGATCTGCCAATTGGACTATAAAAATGTTGCAAAAAGTTTTTCAAATCAGGGTCTGCGATGATCATAATTTCAAAAATAGAGCCAGACCATGCATGCTATACCAGATTAAGCGTTGTTCTGCTCCCTGTACAAATGAAATAACAAAAGAAGAGTACAAAAATTCTGTGCAGGAATGCATTGATTTTCTAAACGGAAAATCAAGATCTATACAAAAAAAATTCTCTCAAGAAATGGATCTTGCAAGTAAAAATCTCGATTTTGAAAAAGCCGCTCTTTTTAGAGATAGAATTAAATCCCTTACTAACATTCAATCATCTCAGCAGATTAGCAAAAATAATTTTGTCGATGCGGACGTGGTAGTTTCATACAGAATGGAAAATATTACATGCATTGTAGTATTTTTTTACAGATCAAAGCAGAATTGGGGGAACCAATGTTTTTTTCCTAAGCATGATCCGGATGATAAAGAATCTGATGTTTTGGAAGCATTTCTTGCACAATTTTATGAAAATAAATTGCCACCTGTGGAGATCATTCTAAATATTCAGCCAAAAAATCTAGACCTTCTGCAAAAAGCTCTTTTTGCCAAATACAATAAAAAGATAATTTTTAAAATTCCAAAGAAAAAAAAACAAATATCAATAATTAATATGGCCATACAAAATGCCAAAGAAAGCCTTCAAAGAAAAGTGCTCGATTCTGATAAAAATAATGATTTTCTCAATTTGCTTACTGAAGCTTTTCATTTTGATTTTGTTCCAAGCCTGATTGAGGTTTATGACAACAGTCATACTCAGGGTACTGATGCTATAGGAAGTTTTGTAAGTTTTGGTGAAGAAGGATTCTTAAAAAACAGATATAGAAAATTTGATATTAAAAGCACGACTATTAAGCCTGGTGATGATTTTGGCATGATGAGAGAAGTAATTAATAGAAGATTCTCTAAGCTAGTTAAAGAAACTGACAATGAAAATACTCCTGATCTGCTCGTTATTGATGGGGGGAAAGGACAGTACTCGGTTGTAAGAGAAAAATTAAATGAACTTGGATTTCACCATCTACAAATTATAGCTATCGCTAAGGGGAAGAATAGAAACGAAGGTAACGAAACTTTTATTTATAACAATAAAGAAATAAAATTAGAAAAAAATAGTCCCCTTCTATTTTTTATGCAAAGATTAAGAGACGAGGCGCATAGATTTGCTATTTTTACACATAGAAAAAAAAGAAAGAAAACTTTTACAAAATCATTGCTGGATGAAATACCTGGAATTGGCAGAAATAGAAAAAAATCATTACTGAACCACTTTGGATCAGCAAAAGAGGTTGGGAGCGCGAGCTTGGAAGACTTAAAAAAAGTAGAAGGAATAAGTGAACTTATTGCAAAAAAAATATATAATTACTTTCATCTTAATAAAAATTTTTTATGATTTTTAAAATTCCTAACATTTTAACCTTAGGCAGATTAATTTTAGTTCCCTTTCTTGTATTTACTTACTATTTGCCAGGTGGCCTGGGAGACTGGTTGGCTTTTTCAATCTTCGTGGTGGCAAGTTTTACAGACTTCTTGGATGGTTTTTTTGCAAGATTATTAAAACAGCAGTCTAAACTTGGAGAGCTACTAGATCCAATTGCAGATAAAATTATAGTTGTTACCGCCCTTGTTCTTCTAGTAGCGGATGGTCAAATTAAAGGGCAGGAAGTGATAGCTGCAATAATTATAATTTGTAGAGAAATTTTAGTATCTGGCTTAAGGGAATATCTTGCAAAATTTAAGCTAAAAATTCCAGTATCTAATATGGCAAAGGTAAAAACTTTTTTTCAAATGTTGGCAATTTCCATACTCTTGACTGGCCCATCAGGTGACAAGATATTATTTAATCTTGGTTCTGAAATAGGAATTGTACTTCTTTGGATTTCTGCTTTGCTAACTCTTATTACAGGATACTCCTATCTTAAAAAAGGAATTGAACACGCTATTGACTAATTTATTATTTTTTTCTTACTAAGGCTTGATATAGATCAGATAGTTTTCCAATTAAATCTAAAACTTCAAATGAGTATTCTCCAACCTGTGATACCGGGGTAACCTCTGCTGCTGATCCAGTCAAAAAACACCCTTTGTAGCTTTTTAAATCTTCTGGCTTAATTTTTTTTTCAGTTACTCTAATTTGCAAACTCTTTGCAATTTCAATCACTGTTCTTCTAGTAATTCCGTTCAAAAAACTATCTGCTATAGGAGTGTAGATTTCTGTTTGCTCTTTATTTATAAAGAAAACATTGGCACCTGTAGCCTCGGCAATATTGCCCTGGTAATCAAGCATCATTGAATCGTTATAACCATGCTTTTCTGCCTCATGTTTTGAAAGAGTATTGATCATATAATTTCCTGCCGCTTTAGTATCCCAGGGTATAGAATCTGGAGCTGGCTTTTTCCATTTTGAAATATTTAATTTAATTCCATTTAATTTTATTTTTGGATCAAAATAGGATCCCCAAACCCAGGCTGCAATTGCCAAATGAATAGTGTTGTTTTGTGCCGACACAGCCATCATCTCACTGCCTCTCCATGCAATAGGTCTTACATATCCATTCTCTATTTTCTGAACTTTGACCACTTCTCTGCAAAATTTATCTATCTCGCTGACTGAATAAGGAATTTCAAAACCCATCCTGCTTGCTGAGTAAACAAGTCTTTCGCTATGCTCTGTTAATTTGAATATTTCTCTGTCGTATACGCGTTCACCCTCAAAAACAGAGCTTGCATAATGAAGTCCGTGTGTCAGAACATGGAGTTTTGCATCTTTCCATTCAACCAGGCTTCCGTCTAGCCATATTTTTCCGTCTCTTTTGTCGTAGGGAATAGAGTTCATATAGAATTAGTTTTCAATTATTTTTTATTTCAATATAATATATGTCAATAAAGCTGACTATATCAATGAATTTATGCATGACTTTTTATATTTAAGAGAAAATAACATCAAGGAAATTATAGAGCTGATGCTAGAGGCTTATACAAACTCTTATTCAGATCCTTACGATATTTTGAAAAAAAACTCTTTTGGCAAAGCCCATCATAGGCTTATTTGCACAGTAGATGCTAACCCTGGAATTAAAGTTGCAGATTTAATAAAAAAACTCAAGATAACAAAACAAAGCCTAAGTAGGGTCTTGCAAGAGTTGATTAAAAAAGAAATCATATCACAATCTAAAGGAGATATAGATGGTAGACAGCGACTTCTGCATCTCACGGAAAAAGGAAGAAAAATCAGTGATGAAATTTTTCACAAACAAAAAAAAAGAATACTGCAGGCTTTTAAGCACTCCGACTCAAATGAAGTGCTTAATTTTAAAAAAGTTTTAAAAAAAATTATTGCTGAATAAATGAACTTAGAAGAAAAAAAACACATTCTTATTGTTGACGACGATGATCGGATAAGAGAGCTGATCAAGGAATATCTGGAAAATAATGATTTCTATATAACCACAGCCAAACATGCTGAGGATGCAAAGAATAAAATTAAACTAATCAAATTTGATTTGATAATACTGGATATAATGATGCCTGGACAAAATGGACTCGATTTAACAAAAGAAATCAAATCTACTAGCGATCAACCAATTATTTTATTAACAGCTATGGGAGAAACCTCCGATAGAGTCTTTGGTCTTGAAACCGGTGCTGATGATTATTTGCCCAAACCATTTGAACCCAAAGAGCTTCTTCTAAGAATAAAAAATATTCTAAAAAGAATTAAAAAAAATAAAAATTTAAATCCGATATTGAAGTTTGGCGATATTAAAGTTGATTTGGAAAAAATGTCTATAGTTTCAAAAAAAGGAGAGGCTAAACTAAATGCAGCTGAAAAATCTTTATTAGAAAAAATGGTTCTATCTGCTGGGCAGATTTTTCAAAGAGATCAAATTTCTAAAATAGTCAAGTTAAGCAAAGAAAGGGCTGTTGACGTGATGATTACAAGATTAAGACAAAAAATAGAACCAGATCCAAAAAATCCAAAGTACTTACAGACTGTTCGGGGCAATGGA
>CAWUVR010000017.1:0-10472 GCA_963925905.1 uncultured Pelagibacteraceae bacterium | reverse complement strand
AAAGGGAGAAGTGATAAAGTCTAATCCTTTTTATACGTTTGAAATCCTGGATGCAGATCCTAGAAGAATTAAAGTTTTAAAGATTTTTAAATCTTAAGAGATGCAAAGTTTTTTGGGGAGCATTAATAAATATTTTTTTGCTCTCTTGCTTGGAGGTTTGCTTTCCGTCTCTCTTCCTCCATATAATTTTACATTAGTATCTTTTTTGATATTTCCTTTGTTTCTATACTTGCTTTTTATAAATAAAGACGGTCCTGCAAAATCTATTTTCAGCATTGGTTTTTTATTTGGCTATGGATATTTTCTATCTAACCTTTATTGGGTATCTTATTCCTTAAATTTTGATAATAGCCTGACCATTCTTAAGCCGCTCACTCTGTTGTTCATTCCTTCTATTCTTGCTATTTTTTATGGAGTGGCATGTGTTTTGGTTAAAAAATTTATTTCAGATAAATTTTATTTTGTAATTTTTTTTTCGCTAGTATTGTCTTCTTTTGATTTTTTACGGGGGATCTTGTTTTCAGGATTTCCTTGGAATCTATTTGCGTATACTTGGAGTTGGTCAGTTGAAAGTATCCAAATATTAAGTTTTGTGGGAACTTATTCTTTGAATTTTTTCTCAATTATTATTTTTTGTTTGCCTTATTTCCTAATACACAAGCCTAATTACAAAAGACTTTTTATAGTTCTTGTGTTTGTATTTACTGTTTTGTCTTTAAATTTTTATTTTGGGGAAAACTTAATTAAAAAAGACAACTTAAACATAGTTCCTAATTTTAAAGTAGTTCTATTGCAGCCAGATCAAAATATTAACGATCTAAGTAATGAAGATAATGAAGCAAAGTATGTTGATAAGCTAATAAACGAAAGTAATCCAAAAATTTACAAGAACCAAGAAACCCTTTTTGTTTGGCCAGAGGGAGTTTTTTCTAACTCTGCAAATTTGAGACAATACGAAGATCTGTTCGCTAAAAACTTTTTTGAAAATCAAAAAATAGTTCTGGGATCAACCAAATATGAAAAAAATGGTTTTTTTAACAGTCTTTTATTGCTTAACAATAAGGCAGAAATTATTTCTAGTTATGATAAAATTAAATTAGTCCCATTCGGAGAGTTTGTTCCCTTTTATTCATTTTTTGAGATGATTGGTTTGAAAAAGATTACCTTTGGATACGGCTCTTTTTCCAATGGAAGCTCAAGAACACCCATTTCGATTAATAAGGAAATCACATTTTTACCCCTCATATGTTACGAAATTATTTTTTCAGGATTGTTAGATTTGCAAAAAATAGACTATGACTTTATTTTAAATATTTCCGAAGATGGCTGGTTTGGAAAATCAGCAGGAACTGTTCAGCACTTTGTACATTCACAATATAGAGCTATTGAGCAAGGCAAACATGTAATTAGGTCAAGCAATCAAGGGATTACAGCTAGTATTAAGCCCAATGGTATTATTGACAAAAGTACAGGTTTTTTAAAGAATTCTACTATTGTTGCTGATATTTATAAGAAAAATGCAAAAACTTTATTTAGTATTTATGAAAATAAAATTTTTTATTTACTAACCTTCCTGTGTTCTGTACTCCTTCTTTTCTTTAGAAAAAAAAATGAATAAAAATTATACATTTACTAGTGAGTCAGTTTCAGAAGGTCACCCAGACAAGGTTAGTGACATTACTTCTGATACAGTTCTAGATTTATACTTATCTAAATTTAATGAAAGCAGGGTTGCTTGTGAAACTCTTGTAACTACGAATAAAATTATTATTGCTGGAGAAACTAGGGGTCCAAAAATTGATTCAGAAGAAATTGAACAGGCTATAAGAGAGCAGATTAAAGACATAGGATATGAACAAGAAGGCTTTCATTGGAAAAATCTTGAGTTCTTTAACTATTTGCATGAGCAGTCAGCAGACATAGCCCAGGGTGTGGATTCAAGTGGCAATGAAAAAGATGAAGGTGCTGGCGACCAGGGAATAATGTTTGGCTATGCTTGTAATGAAACAAAAGAATTAATGCCCGCACCAATTATTTACGCACATAAAATTTTAAAAGAATTGGCTGTGGCAAGAAAGTCAGGAGATTTAAAGCTCTTGGGTCCAGATTCCAAAAGTCAAATTTCCGTAGTGTATGAGAATGGCAAACCTATCGGTGTGAGTTCAGTGGTTATTTCTCATCAGCATGTCGATTCTCTCGATCAAAACCAAGTCAAAGAGATGGTAAGACCTTATGTTAAAAAAATTCTTCCAGATAGCTGGATTTGTCCAGAAGAGCAGTTTTATGTAAACCCTACAGGCAAGTTTGTTATCGGAGGCCCAGATGGAGATACTGGACTAACGGGTAGAAAAATTATTGTAGATACTTATGGTGGAGCCGCACTACATGGTGGAGGTGCCTTTTCAGGAAAAGACCCAACCAAGGTGGATAGATCGGCTGCATACATGGCAAGATACCTGGCGAAGAATATAGTGGCATCAGGCATAGTAGATAAAGCTGTGATCCAATTGTCATACGCCATTGGAGTTTCTCAACCCCTGTCTATTTATTTAGATATTTTTCAAGAAAATCAAAATCTAGTTGATAAAATTACTGATGTTATAAAAAACAATTTTGATTTAAGCCCTAGAGCTATAAGAAATAAATTAGAATTAAATAAACCAATCTACAGAAAAACAGCTGCCTACGGACATTTTGGAAGATCACCAGAAGCAGATGGATCTTTTAGTTGGGAAAAAGTTGATTCAGCGAATATTTTCAAAAAAGAAATCTAATGATCAAGCAAAAAATATTCTTTGGTAGAATACAATCAAGAAAAATTTCAGTAGAAAAAAAAAAATTCTAGACCAAAACTACAAAACTTATCTATTCCATCCTGATAAATTAATAAAATCTAAATCCATTATTTTAGAAATTGGATTTGGAATGGGCCACAATCTGCTAGAGCTGGCCAAACAAAATCCCGAACAACATATTGTGGGCGTAGATCCTTTCATGAATGGAGTTACAAGCGTAATCAATACTTGCGTACAAGAGAACATTAAAAATATTTTAATATTTCCTCACCCAGCACAAGAATTTTTAGAAAGTTTTAAAAAAATATTTTTTGAAAAAGTATTCATTCTGTTTCCAGACCCATGGCCAAAAAAGAAACATCACAAAAGAAGATTGTTTCAGGCTATCTTTGTTAAAAAAATTTTAGAAAAAATAGAGCCAAAGGGTAAATTGTATTTTGCAACGGACAATCAAAATTATTATGAGCAGGCATTGGAGTGCTTATCTAATCCAACTATTCAAAAAATACCTATAATTATAAAAAAAACAGACCCTAAAGAGCTTATTTTAACCAAGTATTTTGCCAGGGCTGAAAAACTGGGAAATAAAGTCAATTTTTTAGTTATTGTAAAATCATAAGTATTGGAGTAATTTCTTTAAAAATTAACAATTAAGAAATGGGCCTAGGCCCTTTTTTTTTACTAAAAACTCAAATGCTAAATAACAGAATTGATAGTACTGAATTAATTAGAATTGCCGACGCAGTTGCCGATGAAAAATCTATAAGCAAAGATCTAGTTCTTAGCTCCATGGAAAGTGCCATAGAGAAAGCTGCAAAAACGAGATATGGAAACGAAAATGAAATTTATGTTAAAATTGACCGAGCAACTGGTAAAATTGAGCTAGGAAGAAAATTAAAAGTAGTTGAAAAAGTCATGAATACTCATTCTGAGATCAGTTTGGAAGAGGCCTTAGAAAAAAAAAGTGATGCTAAAATTGACGACATTATCGATGAAGAGCTGCCACCAGTAGATTTTGGAAGAATTGCAGCACAGACAGCAAAACAAGTTATTTCCCATCAAATTCGTGATGCAGAAAGAGATAGACAGTTTGAAGAGTTCAAAGACAAGGTTGGAGAAATTTTAAGCGGAATAGTTAAGAGATCAGAATATGGAAATATAATTGTTGATTTGCAAAAATCAGAAGCAATCATCAGAAGAGAAGAGCTTATTCCAAGGGAAAATTTAAAAAACGGAGACAGAATAAAAGCTTATTGTTATGACGTAAGAAGAGAGAGCAAAGGACCTCAAATATTTTTATCAAGAGCACATCCTCAGTTCTTAGCAAAACTTTTTCATCAAGAAGTTCCCGAAATTTACGAAGGAACTATTAGCATAAAATCAGTTGCAAGAGATCCTGGAAGTAGAGCAAAAATATGTGTTCAATCAAAAGATAGCTCAATAGATCCAGTGGGAGCTTGCGTTGGTATGAGAGGAAGTCGAGTTCAAGCAATAGTTAATGAATTACAAGGTGAAAAAATCGATATTATAAATTGGACAGAAGATGCAACGTCTCTAGTTAAGAGTGCATTATCTCCAGCCGAAGTTATGAAAGTTATTATTGCTCAAGACGAAAGAAGAATTGAAGTGGTAATAGACGAAAATAATTTAAGCAAAGCAATTGGACGAAGAGGACAGAATGTTAGATTGGCATCTAAATTATTAGATTATGAAATTGATATTTTAACAGACAAAGAAGAATCTGAAAAAAGACAATCTGAGTTTAAAACCAATACTGAGAAATTGGTTAAGGCTTTGGAAATTGACACAACAATGTCACAACTTCTTGTTGCTGAAGGTTTTTCAACTATAGAAAAAATTTCTTTAGCAAGCATTGCAGATTTTTTAAAAATAGAGGGTTTCGACGAAGAGACCGCAGCTGAATTAAAAAATAGAGCAACAGAATTTCTTAAAGAAGAAGCTGATGAAGTAGCTAAAAAAGTTAAGGAACTTGGAATCGAAGATGATTTAGCTAGTCACCAAGGACTAAGTCTCGGAATGTTATTAATTTTAGGTGAAGAAAATATCAAAACCCTTAAAGATTTTGCAGAATTGGCAACAGACGAAATCATAGGTGGGTATGACGAAATCAAGGGTAAAAGAGAAAAATTTAACGGTATTCTTGAAGAATTTGACATTTCTAGAAAAGATGCTGATGATTTGATTATGCGGGCCCGAAAAAAAGTTTTCGATATTTAGTGAGTACTAAGGTGAAAAACAATGACCATAAAAGAAAAGAAAAAAAAGTTAACGCTAAAGAATTTTACTGGTAGTGCTCCCAGTTCTGTAAATAAAACACAATCACAAAAAACATCTGCAATTTTTGGAAAAAAAGAACCGGTTATCGTAGCCAAAGAACCCGTTATTGAAGTTGTAGAGCCAAAAAAAGAAGGGGATACAGCTGTAAAGGCAGTGGTTGTCACCAAAACAACTGTAGAGACAGAAAAACCAAAATCTACAAAAGAGTGGGCCAAGAAAAAAATTGAAGAAGAATTATCTCTCAAAGCAGACAAGAAGTCTGCTGGTAAGAAAAGAGATTACAGACTTACGGTAACAAAAGCCTTGTCTGAAGATGAAGAAGAAAACAGAGCTCGAAGTTTAGCTTCGGTTAAAAGAGCTAGAGAAAAGCAGTTTAAAAGGCATTCAGGAAATTCGGAAGATGATGCGCAAAAAATTACAAGACAAGTTAGGATTCCAAAAATTATTACTATACAAGAATTGGCAAATAGAATGGCTGAACGAGCAAGTGCAGTCATTAAATTTCTTTTAGAAAAAAACGTAAAAGTAACTATCAATCATAGCATCGACCAAGATACAGCAGAGTTTATTGCAAGTTCATTTGGTCATGAAGTTCTTAAAGATGAAGAGCCAGATCAGTTGTTGAAAGATATTTTGTCGAAAGATAAAAATTTAAAGAACGCAGTTTCAAGACCACCTGTAGTCACTATAATGGGGCATGTGGATCACGGTAAAACTTCTTTATTAGATGCATTTAGGGAAGCAAATGTGGTCTCAACAGAACATGGTGGTATTACCCAGCACATAGGGGCTTACCAAACTACGGTTAATGATAAGCATTTGATTACATTTATTGATACTCCTGGTCATGCAGCATTCACGGAAATGAGAGCTCGAGGATCTAAAATTACAGATATTGTTATTTTAGTGGTTGCCGCGAACGATGGAATTAAACCCCAAACTATAGAAGCAATTCAGCATGCAAAAGCAGCTCAAGTACCAATCATAGTAGCTATTAATAAATGCGATTTACCTGGTGCAGACCCAACAAAAGTAAAAAACCAACTTTTAGAGCACGAATTAGTAGTCGAAGAAATGGGTGGAGATATTTTGAGCGCCGAAATATCAGCCTTAAAGAAAACGAATTTAGATAAACTAAAAGAATTAATTATTTTACAAGCTGAACTGTTAGACATGAAGTCCGATCCTACAGTTGCTGCTGCTGGTGTAGTTGTTGAATCGAGATTAGACAAAGGAAGAGGACCTGTATCAACGGTATTGATTACCAAAGGAACTTTAAGAAAAGGAGACCTTTTTGTTAGCGGTGCTTCCAATGGAAAAGTAAGAGCTCTTTATGACTATACTGGAAAATTAATAAATGAAGCTCCCCCATCCACACCTGTAGAAATTGTTGGTTTCCAAGGAGTACCTAATGCAGGAGATGACTTTGTAGTAGTAGAAGACGATTCTAAAGTTGAAGAAATTGTTGAGTATAGAAGGCAAGAATTAAAGGATAAAAAAATAGCTGGCACAAAAAGAAATGATATTTTTGGAGAAGCAATTCCTGAAGAAAGCTTTAATATTATATTAAAAACAGACGTGAATGGTTCTCTAGAAGCATTGGCAAACGCTATTGAAAAAATACAAGTCGAAAACATTAAACCTAAAATTATTCTATCTTCTGTTGGACCGATAACGGAAACAGATGTTACTTTGGCCAAGGCATCAAATGCAATTTTACTTGGATTTAATATAAGGCCAAACAAGGAAGCAAAAGATTTAGCGCGTAGCTATAAACTAGAAATATTATATTTTAATATTATTTACGAAGCTCTCGATCATATCACTAAAAAAATGACAGGATTGTTAGCCCCAGAAACTAAAGAGGAAACGCAAGGTTCTTGTGAAGTGCTTGAGGTTTTTGCTGTTTCTAAAGCAGGAAAAGTTGCCGGTGTTAGGGTTACAGATGGAGAAATAAGAAATAATTCAGAGATAAGATTGGTCCGTGATGGAGCGGTTGTTTATACGGGTAAAGTAAACACTTTATTTAGAGAGAAAAACGAAGCCAAAGAAGTAAAGGCAGGATTGGAATGCGGTGTTTCTTTGAAAGATTTTAACGATATTAAAAAAGGGGATGTGCTAGAAGCGTTTAAGACAACAACAATTGAAAGAGAAATTTAATGGACTATGAGAATACCTCTAAACCATTATCTCAAAGACAGCTTAAGGTAGGAGAAACTTTAAAAAAGATTATTGCGAATCTTTTTATTAAAGATCAAATTGTTCTTCCCTCGATTTCAACAAGAAATATTACTATAACAGAAGTTAGGGTTAGTCCCGACCTTAGACACGCTAGAGTTTATTTTGTTCCACTATCTGGAAATAAACCAGAGCTAGCGCTTGAAACTTTAAATCAATTTTCTTATGAAGTTAAAAGAAGAGTCAAGGCATCTTGGACGGCAAAATTTTTACCTAATTTAAAATTTGTTTTAGATCTATCTTTTGATTATGCAGAAAAAATAGAAAAAATTATAACTGAGAATTCAAAATCAAAATGAATGGCTGGATTAATATTTACAAACCAAAAGGCTACACTTCTACTTATTGTTTGAATGTACTTAAGTCTAAATTTAAACTTAAAAAAATTGGACACGCCGGAACATTAGATCCCTTAGCAGAAGGAATATTGCCTGTAGCTATAGGTGAAGCAACAAAATCTATCCCTTATTTGTCAGAACTAAAAAAAACTTATTTTTTTGAAGCTACTTGGGGAAAGGAAACATCTACTTTAGATGCGGAAGGAGAAGTTACAAATTCCTCTTTAGTAATACCATCAAAAAAAGATATTCAAAAAAAACTACATTCTTTTATTGGCCTTATTAATCAAGTTCCTCCTAGATATTCAGCTAAAAAAATTAATGGAGAACGTTGCTACAATCTAGCAAGAAATAATCAGCCTTTCGATTTAAAATCTCAAAAAGTTGAAATTTGCAATATAAGAGTGGTATCTCATGGCGAGGGAAAAACCTCTTTTTTAGTTAATTGCGGATTGGGAACTTATGTGCGAAGTTTAATTAGAGACATAGCTTATTCTTTAAATACATTTGGATATGCTTCCAAAATTTTAAGACGTAGATATGGTCAATTTACTCAAAAAGCCTCTTTAAATATGGATTTCATCGTTAAAAACATCGAAAAAAGTGACTTTCAAAAATACTTACTTGAAATTAATAGGGTTTTAATACATATACCATCCATAAAATTAGAAGATAAAAGAATAAAGCTTATTAAAAACGGAATGAAAGTAAGCATGTTGGAAGAGTTTGGAGCAATTGATCTTAAGAAGTTAATAGCACAAAATCAAAACCAGGTACTCGCATTCGGAGAATTAAAATCTGGATTTTTTTATCCCAAAAGAATTTTAAACATTTAAAGGATTATGCCAAAAAAAAAAATTGAGAAAAAAGAAATTATAAAGAGTTTGCAAAAACATAAAACTGATGTTGGTTCATCAGAAGTTCAAGTAGGTATTTTAACGGAGCGCGTTAAATATTTAACAACCCACTTTGCTAAAAATAAAAAAGACAAGCATTCAAACACAGGATTAGCTAAAATAATTTCTAGAAGAAAAAAACTACTAGAATATTTAAGCAAAAAAGAGCCCTCTACTTATAAAAAAGTGTTAGGGCAGTTAGGTCTGCGTAAATAGAACCTTATGTTTAACATTGTAAAAAAAGAGATTAATTGGGGCGGTAAAAAATTAACTTTAGAAACAGGTAGAGTTGCACGTCAAGCTGACGGAGCGGTTATGCTTACTTGTGGAGAGACGGTTATCTTGGCGACTGCAGTGGCAGCAAAACAAGCTAAACCTGATATGGATTTTTTTCCCTTAACAGTTAACTACCAAGAAAAATATTATGCAGCTGGAAAAATTCCAGGTGGTTACTTCAAAAGAGAAGCTAGACCCACAGAAGCCGAAACATTAATTTCAAGATTAATCGATAGACCCATCAGACCTTTGTTTCCAAGTTCATTTAGAAATGAAACTCAGGTGTTACCAACAGTAATATCTTATGACAAAGAAAATGATCCAGAAGCACTAGCATTAATCGCAAGTTCTGCAGCTTTGGCTATTTCAGGAATTCCTTTTATGGGACCTGTGGCCGCGGCAAAAGTAGGAATGATCGATGGAGAATTTGTTTTAAACCCAACTAAAGAGCAAATCAAAAGCTCACAGTTAGAGCTAATAGTTGCTGGTACAGAAGATGCAGTATTGATGGTTGAATCAGAGGCATCAGGTCTGACAGAAAAGCAAATGTTAGATGCAGTTAAATTTGGTCACGACAAAGCTAAAGAAGTCATCAATTTGATTAAAGAATTTGCAAAAGAAGCAGGTAAAGAAAGATGGAAAGTAGAAGAAAAAGATTATTCAGAGCTTAAAAACAAAATTTCTTCAGCTGTTGCTGACGATTTGCAAAAAGCATTTGATGAATCTGATAAGCAAATCAGAACTGGTTTGATTAGCGCAGCTAAAGAAAAAGTAACAGCTATGTTCGAAGGAGATGACACTTATTCTAAAGTTGAAATTAGCGACCAATTCAAGAGTGTTGAGAAAAAAATTGTACGAACACAAATCTTAAAAGATGCAAAAAGAATTGATAGAAGAAAACTAAACGAAGTTCGAAATATTAAATGTGAAGTAGGTATTTTGCCTAAAGTTCATGGTTCTGCATTATTCACAAGAGGAGAAACCCAAGCTTTAGTAGTGACTACTTTAGGAACGTCGGATGACGAGCAAAGATTAGAAACTTTAGATGGAGCTGAACGATCAAGATTTATGCTTCATTACAACTTTCCACCTTACTCTGTTGGAGAAGTTGGACGTATTGGAACTGGAAGAAGAGAAATTGGTCATGGTAAACTAGCATGGAGAGCAATCAATTCTTCACTTCCTTCAAAAGAAGAATTTCCTTACACATTTAGAATTGTTTCTGAGATTACAGAATCAAACGGTTCATCTTCTATGGCAACTGTATGTGGAGCATCGCTTGCACTAATGGATGCGGGTGTGCCTATCAAAACACCAATTGCAGGTATTGCAATGGGACTTATTAAAGAAGGTGACGACTATTCAATTCTTAGTGATATTTTGGGAGATGAAGATCATCTTGGAGATATGGATTTTAAAGTAGCTGGAACTAAAGACGGAATTACTTCTCTTCAAATGGATATTAAAATTACAGGAATTACATTTGAAATTATGGAAAAAGCTTTAGATCAAGCTAAAGAAGGAAGAATTCATATTCTAGGTGAAATGGCTAAAGCTTTAACTGAGTCTAGAAAAGAGCTTTCTAAAAACACTCCTAAGATGGAAAGAATTCAAGTAGACAAAAAAGATAT
>CAWUVR010000016.1:0-29093 GCA_963925905.1 uncultured Pelagibacteraceae bacterium | reverse complement strand
TCCAAGAGACAATGACAATGAAGAATTTAAATAAAATTGAATTAAATTATAAGACAAAAGTATTTAAATTAGCTGATGAGTTTAAGATATCCAGGGTTTCCAAAAAATTCGTTAAGGTTGTGGACATTTTTCTTAACTGTGGAGCAACTTATGGCATTGGTGAATGCGTTCCCTACCCCAGATACAATGAATCGCTTGAGGATATTCTTGAGTATTTAAAAAAAAATAAGTTAAAAATTGAAAAAATAGTAGAAAATAAGAATATTCAACAAATACCTTTTTTATGCCTTCAGAACGCACTCTCCTCTGCAGTCCTAGATATGGAATTGAAAAAAAACAAAATAGATTTTCTCAAATCAAATCATGTTAAAAAAAGCTTCACTACATCAATTACCATTCCTATTTTTAACTTAAAAAAAACCGAAGAAATTTTAAAAAAGTTTACAAAAACTAAAATTATCAAGATCAAGCTTGATCAAAATGAGGTTATACCAAAATTATCATTAATTAAGCGCATATGCCCAAAATCAAGTATAATTATTGATGCTAACGAATCTTGGAATAAAAAATTTATTGAAAAGAATATAAAAACTTTAGAAAATTTTAATATTTTATTAATCGAACAGCCCTTTCCAAAAGGAAAAGATCATTATTTAAAGAATATCAAGTCTAAGCTGAAATTTTGTGCTGATGAATCCTTTCATTTTAAAAACAAGAATTTAAAAAATTCTATCAAGCACTATCAATGTGTGAATTTAAAATTGGATAAATTTGGAACTCACGAAGAAATATTAAAACATATACATATTGCAAAAAATGCCAAAAAAAAAATAATGCTGGGTTGTATGGTAAGCTCATCTTTGTCTCTTTATCCCGCTCTCAGATATTTTAAATATTGCGATTACTTCGATTTAGATGGAGCTTACTTTCTAAAAAAAGATCGCTCGAGTGGAATTGTTTATAAGAACGGGTTGGCTAAATTAAATTTTAACTTTGAGTGGGGCAAAAAAAAGGCCTCTCAAAAGAGGCCTTTTTTCTAACTTTAAGATTTAAAATTAATCTCTTGTAGTAGTAAGAGATTTGGCAGTTGAATAAATCACTAAACCAAATAAAATCTTGTTGACAAAATCAGCCAAGTTATAAATTTGATTAAGAGCTGCTTCATCAGTTCCACCTAGCATGTATCCGAATAGGTATCCTAGTGGATATACGGACCAGCCTAGTGTAACAATCCATTTGCAAAAACTAAAACAGTTAGCTGCAGCACCTTTTAATTTTGAGGCTTCTTGAGCAGCTTCTCCTGCAAATATTTCGTATAGAATGTAGATCCATCCACCCATTCCAATTACGAAACCAGCAGTAACATTCATGTAGCCGGCTTCACCTAAGTATCCACCCACTAACATTACAATTGTTCCAACTAGCAATCTCCAGAAAATTCCTGACGATACTTTTTTAACAGCCGATAAGATGAAATAGAATTCAATCATCAATAAAGGAACTGTTAGTAACCAGTCAATATATCTGAATACGGTTGGAGAAGATCCAGTAGTGATCCAAACTTCTCTCATGTACATATAGTGGAAGAACGCGATACCAGTAACAAGACCTGATAAAGTCATCGATGTTCTCCATGATGCTTTTACTGAATTTCTTTCTACAAAAAAGAATACCGTAGAAGCCAATAGTGCCATTGAAATCAACCAGAATGTAATTCCAGTAACATCATTGGACGCTAACATAGTAGTTTTCATAATTTACTCCCTTTTTTTTGATTTAAACAATAAATGCAAAATTTTTAGATTCGCATAATTTAAATATGTTTTATAAGAATTAGTAAGATAAAAAAACCCCTAAAGTGGCAAAATATTTTATTAAAATGTTATTCTTTAGTACTAATTTGTTAATTTTAGTTAATAATTAACTATTATTTTCTTAAAGCAAAAAAAAAGGGGGGGGTAATTTGAGTAGCAAATACAATCAGAGTTTTAAAGAATCGCTTCAGGATAGGGATGGTTTTTGGGCTAAAGCCGCTGAAGATGTGAGGTGGATTAAAAAATATGATCAAGTATTAGATTCAAGTAACCCTCCATTTTACAAATGGTTTAAGGGTGGAAAGATAAATACTTGCTTCAATGCTCTTGATCGTCACGTAGAAGAAGGAAACGGAGAACGAACTGCACTAATTTATGATAGTGCCATGTTAAATATTAAAAAAAAATATTCCTACCAAGAACTAACAGATGAAGTTTCTATTTTAGCTGGAGCCCTACAGAGACAGGGAGTGGTCAAGGGAGATAGAATTATTATTTACATGCCTATGATACCGGAAGCAATCATGGCTATGTTAGCTTGTGGAAGAATTGGAGCTATTCACTCAGTTGTATTTGGTGGATTTGCTTCAAATGAACTAGCCAGCAGAATTGATGACTCGAAAGCAAAATTAATTTTATCCGCATCTTGTGGTTTAGAGCCTGGAAGAATTGTAGAATATAAACCTTTGCTAACTGAAGCGGTTCGATTAGCAAAACACAAACCTGAAAAAACTATCGTCTTCCAAAGAGAAAAGCATAAAGCTGTATTGGGTGACAATGATATTGATTGGATCGATTTTGTTAAAGGAGCTCCTAAAGCTCCCTGTGTAGAGTGCGATGCAAATGATCCTGCTTATATTTTGTATACCTCTGGAACTACTGGAGTCCCAAAGGGAATTTTAAGAGACATTGGAGGACACATAGTTGCGTTGAAATGGACAATGAAAAATGTCTACGACATAGATCCGGGAGATGTCTGGTGGTCTGCAAGTGACATAGGTTGGATTGTTGGTCATTCGTACATTGTGTACGCTCCATTGTTTCATGGATGTACTACTGTAATCTTTGAGGGAAAACCTGTGGGAACTCCTGATGCAGGTTCTTTCTGGAGAATAATTTCTGAATACAAAATCAAAACAATGTTTACTGCTCCAACAGCATTTAGAGCTATTAAAAAAGAAGACTCTAAAGGAGAGTTTTTTAACAAATACGATTTATCAAAATTTGAATCTTTGTTTTTAGCGGGAGAAAGAGCAGATCCTGACACGATACATTGGGCAGAAGATTTGCTAAAAATACCAGTGATTGATCATTGGTGGCAAACTGAAACTAGTTGGTCGATTACATCTAATTTTAAAGGTCTAGGACTCTTTCCTACTAAATATGGGTCTGCGGGAAAACCAGCTCCTGGATATGATGTTAAAGTATTAAGAAGTGATGGTTCAGAAGCAAAACCAGGTGAAATGGGAGATATTGTAATTAAGCTACCCCTTCCTCCAGGTACTTTCCCAACTCTATGGAATGCAGACAAAAGATACAAAGAAAACTACATGGATACCTATCCTGGATACTATCAAACATATGATGCGGGGCACATGGATGAGGATGGTTATGTTTGGATCATGTCGAGAACTGATGACATTATTAATGTCGCTGGTCATAGACTGTCCACCGGTTCGATTGAAGAGGTTCTCTCCGAACACAAAGATGTAGCTGAATGTGCGGTTATTGGAATTGCTAATGAGCTAAAGGGGCAACTACCTATAGGTCTAGTAGTTTTAAAAACTGGTACCAATAAAGAAGACAAAGACATATCTAAAGAATGTATCGAAATGGTAAGAAATAAAATTGGGCCAGTTGCAGCTTTTAAAACAGTAATTGTTGTAAAGCGGCTTCCCAAAACAAGATCTGGAAAAATTCTACGTGGCACAGTGAGAAAAATTGCTGACAAGGAGGAATACAAAATCCCAGCTACAATTGATGATCCAAAAATTTTAGATGAAATAAAAGATTTATTTATAAAGGCAAATATTCTCTAATCAAAAATCACTGCTTTAGTAGCTGTGTTTACCGCGCTGTTTGACTGCAAAAAAAATATTAAATTAGTAAATTAATAGAATAAATCACCGCAACGTATCTGGTAATTTTTCCAAGACTAACCAAAACTACAAACTGAGTAAAATTTACTCGAGAGGTTCCTGCAATAAAGGTTAGTGGGTCTCCCACAATTGGAAGCCAAGCGAATAGCAGGCACCATTTTCCATATTTATTAAACCAAAAAGATGATTTTTGGATCTGCTTATCAGAAAAAGGAAACCATTTTTTATCTTTAAATCTTATGAAATGAATGCCCAAATACCAATTAACACAAGATCCTAGAACATTGCCTACGCTAGCAAATAACAACAATAGAGAGCTAGAATAGATACTGGCAGAGATCATTCCCACCAAAGTTAGTTCTGATGAAACTGGCAGTATAGTTGCAGCAAAAAAACTTATAAAAAAAAGAGCAATGTATTCCATTAGCATACGAGATACAGACTAGGATTTTATTAAATTAATTTTTTTGGAAAAAACTAGCTAAACTTTAGAGGTTTTCCAAATTTCTTGTCTATTAATTTTTCTTCCCAAACCGAAATATTTCCATTCACAATAGTTCCAAATGGAGTGGCCTTAACTTTCCATCCATCAAAAGGGGTCCACTTGCAATTACTTGCTATCCAGTTATTAGTAATTTCAAATTCTTTATTCATATTCACCACTGTTAAATCAGCATAAAATCCTTCTTTGATATATCCTCTTTTTTCTATGCCGAATAAATCGCAAGGTTTCTCTGAAAGTAAGCTTATTACTTTTGAAAGCTCAATCTTTCCTTCGGTATAATGTTTGAGCATTAAAAGAAAAATAGTTTGCACTCCAGGCATGCCTGACGGACTTGCTGGATACACTTGAAGTTTTTGCTCTTTCGTATGCGGTGCATGATCTGAACCAATCACATCAACCGTTCCATCCAAAACTCCTTTCCAAATTCCATCCATATGCTCTTTTTCTCGCACTGGTGGATTCATCTGAACAAAAGTTCCTTTCTGGTCATAACAGTCTGGTGCGAATAAACTCAAATGATTTGGTGTTGTTTCAATACTGACGAAATCTTTATAATCTCTTAAAAAATCTATTTCATCTTTTGTGGACACGTGCAGAACATGAATTCTTTTTTTTAAAGATTTTGCAAATTTTGCCACTTTGGTTGTTGAAGCCATTGCGCATTCCACGCTTCTCCATACATAGTGAGACCTAACATCTCCGTTTATAATTTTATCTTTTCTAGCATTAAGCATATCCTCATCTTCTGAGTGAATGGACACTATTCTCGGAGAATTTTTAATAACCTGCTCAATATACTTGTCGTCTTTAACTAGTAAATTTCCCGTAGAGGAGCCAACAAACATTTTTACTCCGCAACATCCCTCCAGATCTTTAGTGACATCCAATGATGATGAATTGCTCTCGGTAGCTCCATAGTAAAAAGCGTAATTACAATGCATTCTGTCTTTGGCTCTATTTAATTTTTCTTGAAAACGCTCTGGACTATCTGTGGGAGGTGAAGTGTTGGGCATTTCAAATACTGAAGTTACGCCCCCAAGAACAGCAGCTTTGCTTCCGCTTTCTAATGTTTCTTTGTTTGGGTCTCCAGGCTCTCTAAAGTGAACTTGTGTATCTATAATTCCTGGAAAGACAGTTAAACCTTTTGCGTCTAACACCTGGTCAGCTACATCGCTTATATTTTTAGATATTTTTGAGATAATGCCATCTTTTATAGCGATATCCGTAAGAATGAGCTTTCCATCTACATAACATTCGGCATTTTTGATAATTAAAGTATATTTATTTGACATGATGAATAGCGAATTAATATACAAAAATAATTAAGATGAACAGTAATTTTGCAATCCAATTAGATCACAAATCAATTATTTCCGTAACAGGGGCTGACTGCGTCCATTTTTTACAAAATATAATTTCTAATGACATAAATTTAGTGAGTAATAATCGCTCCATATACTCCTGCCTGCTGTCTCCTCAAGGGAAGTTCTTGTATGATTTTATGATTATTCAGCAATTGGAGGGTGGTTATCTTATTCAATGCAACACTAGTATTGTAGATGATTTTGTTGCCAAATTGAACATCTACAAACTTAGATCTCAAATTGAGATTAAAAAGAAGGATCATGAATATAAATCTTTTTTCTTCAATATGGCAAATGAAATAATTGCCACTGCATTTCAAGCCACAAAAGGATTCACTCTAAACAATAGTTATGGATTTTTCTTTAATGATCCAAGACTAAATGACTTTGGAATTCATGGAATTATTCAAGAAAGTAAAAAAGAAGATTTGATTAAAGATTTAAGTTTAGATTTGTTAAATTTAAACACTTTCTCTAAAATATATCACAATGCCGGTCTAACAGACCTAGTTCCAGCAAGCGCTTTGTCTAATTATTTTTCATTAGAGTTAAATTTAAAAGAACTGAATGGGGTTAGTTTTAAAAAAGGATGTTTTGTAGGTCAGGAAAATACTGCAAGAATGAGTTTAAAAAACAAAATAAGAAAAAGAGTTTTTCCTATTCAGATCATTCAAGGTTCGGTTGAGATTGGGCAGCTCATTAAAGACAATGAAAAAACAATTGGAAAAATAATTTCTTTAGATCCTGCTTGCTTTGCTGTTCTAGATGCGGAAGAAAGCAAGCATCTATTCGAGCAAACTATTTCCGTAGAGCAATCTAGTATTAAAATTTTAAAACCGCACTGGCTTAACTTAAATTAAAATTAATTTGTTAAGACTTTTCCTCATCTAAAACTTTTTTAGCTACCCTAAAACATTCCATAGCCTGAGGTACGCCACAATAAATTCCGATCACATGCAAAATAGCTCTTAATTGCTCTTTGGTTACACCATTTTTTATAGCACCCTTGCAATGAATTTCCCATTCATGCATTTTTCCTAACGCTGCAATCATAGTTAAATTCATCATAGATCTTGTTTTCATATCAATAGACTCATCTCCCCAGCCAAAGCCCCAACACCATTCTGTCATAGCTTTTTGAAACGTATCATTTAAGTCCGTCGTAGAAGACATAACGTTTTCTACATACTCTTTTCCGAGAACTTTTTTTCTTTTTTCCAACCCTACTTTAAATAATTTTTCATCCATGACATTCCTTTCGTTAAATTAAAGCCACTTCATATTAACGTTTTTAGTTTTGGTATAACTTTTTAGTTCATCAAAACACTCCTCTACTCCGAGGCCGCTCAACTTCCATCCTCCGTAAGGAGCACCTGCATATCTACCAGCAGCATTAATCCAAACATAACCACACTGTATTTCCTCAGAAGTTTTCATTGCATTGCTTAAGGAGTTTGTAACAATTCCAGCCGTTAATCCATAATCTGTAGAATTAGCAATGCTCATCATTTCATTATAATTTTCCCACTTCATTACAGAAATAACCGGACCAAATATTTCTTCTTTGGCAATTCTCATAGAAGGCTTCACGTTTGAAAAAATTGTTGGATTTATAAAAAATCCATCTTTTAATTCAGGATTGGTGGGGCTATTTCCTCCAAGCTCTAATTTTGCTCCTTCTTCTATACCAGACTGGATATATTTATTTACACTTTCAAACTGCTTTTTAGAAACAACGGGGCCTACTACATTGGTTTCAATCCATGGCAAACCTACGGGTATTTTTTCAACTTCAGAAATAAGTTTTTCTAAATACTTGTCGTGTAATTTTTTATGGACTAAAATTCTTGATGGAGAGCTACAAGACTCACCCTTGGTGTCAAAGCGCATTCCTTTAATGGTTAAATCAACTGCCAAATCTATATCGGCATCATCAAAAACAATTAGAGGATTCTTTCCTCCCAATTCTAGAGAAATATTTTTTAACAGTGGGGCGGCATCTTTCGCAATAGCAATACCGGTTTGGACAGATGATATGACTGCTATTCTTTTAATGAGAGGATGTTTAACTAAAAAAGATCCTGAATCTCCACCACCAGTTACCACATTAATTAATCCATCTGGAAATATTCCATTTAATAATTCGCAAAATTTTAAAGATGATATGGGAGCTTGCTCAGAATTCTTAATTATTACAGAGTTTCCCATTAATATAGGTGCGGCTAATTTTTCAGCACACCATCTAAACGGTCTGTTAAAAGAATTTATTTTCAGAACAACTCCGTAAGGTTGTTGTCTTGAAAAATTTAAATGATTAGGTTCTGTTGAAAAGGTTTCTCCTTTTACCTCTCTAATTAATCCAGCAAAGTATTTCATGTGCTCTACTGCTTGAATAACGTCTTTTCTAGCAAAGGTAATCGCGTTACCCGCATTATAGGTATCTATAAGAGCAAACTCTTCTGCTTTTTTTTCTATTAACGAACATAGCTTAAGGATTGAATCAGCTCTTTGCTTTAAGGGAACTTTTGCCCAAATTTTTTGAGCTTTAGATGCCGACTGAACTGCCAATTCCAATTCTTCTCCTGAAGAAACGGGAATATCTGCTAATTTTTTATTGTTTGAAGGGTTAATGACCACATAGGATTTGGATGCATTCATCCATTGGCCGTTCACATAGGTTCCCTTTACTTTAAATAAGTTTTGATCCACGATTAAATTTACACGTAATATTAAAAAAAATCTAATCTATAAATTTAGCTCATGTTACAATCCGATTCGTACATGAATATAAATTACACCGTTACTGCCTTAATGTTTCCAGCGATACCTTTGTTAATGACGGTTTATAACAATAGATTTCATTCATTGAGTGTTTTAATTAGAAAAATTCATGATGATTTCATATTTGGAAAGCATGTACCCGCTCATTGGGACAGGCAGCTTGAAAATTTAGAGAGTAGAATAAGAATTGCAAAATATACTATGCTTTTTGCAGCGCTAGGTTTTTTCTTTAACATGCTAACTGTTTTTGCTCTTTATTTAAATAAAGTATTTATTGCCAAAATTATTTTTGTGTCTTGCTGCACTTCCATGTTGATATCAATAGTTTTTTTTATAGTAGAAGTTCATATATCAACTAGAGCGCTAAAACTTCATATGTCAGATATGAAATACAAAAGATAAAATTATTAATAGATCACCCCTGCTCTTTTGCTCATAACAAATTGTGAGTAATCAGATATATTAAAATTATGGAACAAGGAAAATATATTAAGACTTTTAAATTGCTACTTCCTTATTTGTGGCCAAAAAAAAGAAGGGACCTAAAGATAAGAGTTGGTTTTGCAGTTATCGCTTTAGTATTAGCAAAAATAGCAAGTGTGACTACTCCCTTGGTATTGGGGGCCTCCGTAAACTCACTAACAGAATTAAGTTCAGGTATTAATTTATTTATGCTGGTACCTATTGCTTTGATAGTTGGCTACGGTATTGCAAGAATAATTACTTTCACATTTGTTGAAGTTAGGGATGCTTTGTTCTCAAAGGTTTCACAACATTCTATCAGACAAATATCCCTGAATATGTTCAAGCACCTACACAACCTTTCATTACAATTTCATTTGAACAGACAAACAGGTGCGCTTGCAAAATTTATAGATAGAGGAACGAAGGGAATAGATTTTCTCTTACGATATGTATTGTTTAATATTATTCCTACTTTTTTTGAAATTTTTTTAGTTTCAGGAATTTTACTTTATCTTTATGGACCATGGTATGCCGTTATAACTCTCACAACTATTGGTTTTTATTCCTATTTAACTTTTCAGATCACGGAATGGAGAAATGAATTTAGAAAAAGAATGAATCAGGCTGACAATGATGTCAGTACAAAAATGATTGATAGCTTATTAAATTTTGAAACAGTTAAATATTTTAATAATGAAAAATTTGAATTTGATAGACTTGATAAATCTTTAGAGGAATATGAATTGGCCGCCAACCAAAGCCGTCATTCTCTTTCATTATTAAATATAGCTCAAACATTCATAATAATGACTGGAATTACTATCATGCTAGTAATGTCTGCCTACGGCATTAAAAATGGAGACATCGATGTTGGAGGGTTTGTGGTGATTAATGCGTATATGTTGCAGTTATACCAACCTTTAAACTGGCTGGGTTCAGTTTATAGAGAAATTAGGCAAGCATTAACTGATATGGAAAATATGTTTAGCTTATTGCAGATATCACCCACAACACAGGATGTTTTTGAGAGCATACCGCAAAGTGATATTGCTGAAATTAAATTTGATAATGTTAGTTTTGATTATGACATCAGGAGAACTATCATCAAGAATATCTCGTTTGTAGTTCCTAATGGAAAAAAAGTTGCGATTGTAGGGCCCACCGGAGCTGGGAAATCAACAATCAGTAGATTGCTTTTTAAATTTTATGACCCCAAAGCAGGGGGGATTTATATTAACAATATTAATATAAACAAAATCTCTCAAGAATCTTTGCGAGAAATAATCGGTGTGGTTCCACAAGACACGGTCTTATTTAACGATACAATTTATTACAACATAGCTTACGGAAACACTGGTGCTACTAAAGAGGAAGTCATTAGCGCTGCCAAAAATGCAGATATACATAATTTCATATCAATTTTACCGGATGGGTATGAAACGATTGTAGGAGAGAGGGGGTTAAAACTATCTGGTGGAGAAAAGCAAAGAGTGGCTATTGCGAGAACTATTCTAAAAAATCCTAAAATATTCTTCTTTGACGAAGCAACCTCTGCTCTAGATACAAGTACTGAAAAAGAAATTCAAAAAAACTTAGAAAATGTTTCTAAAAATAAAACAACTTTAATAATTGCGCATCGACTTTCTACAGCTGCAAATGCTGATAACATAATCGTTCTTGATGAAGGCGCTATTATTGAACAAGGAACGCATGACAACTTATTATTGCAAAAAGGAAAATACTTTGAGATGTGGGAAAAGCAAAAACCTAGTTAAGGCTTTTACAAAAAATAGATATTTGTTTATTTTTCTTTTAATGGTTCTCTATTTTTAAAAGAAACAGTGCCTTTATATATTTTGTCATCATGGGTAGTATCTTGCCAAGTATGGTCTATTACTCCTGTGTCTATCAAAATCATGATTTGCTTTTTTGATAATTTAAATTCTTTTCTAACGCGATCCCAGTCAACCTTATCTTTCACGGCTGCTCCTGGTTCGTTTTCTTTTCCTGTCACAGGTATTTCTTTTAAATCTAAATCAAAGTTACTTCCCTTTGAATACTTTTTTTTATATTTTTTGTATCGCTCATATTTTGAGTCTGTGTAAAGTTTATTGCTCATATTTTTAATTATATCCTAATTTTTTTATATTGAAGAGAATCTCTTATGAAATTGTGCGTTTAATAAAGACGTAACGATATGCTAATTTTACAAGGATTAAAAAAATTACTTAAGCAGAGTAACAATTTTGGTGCGGCCAGAGAGACTTGAACTCTCACAAGCAAAGCCCACACGGCCCTCAACCGTGCCTGTCTACCAATTCCAGCATGGCCGCAATAATGATTTTTATTATATTAATAGATATAAATGTGACAATAATACAGTAACAATTAACAGTATTCTGCTATTATTTATTTGTTTATGAATACACAACTTTCTTTTACAGATGAAGTGAAAACAAGTACTTCGGTAATTTATAATAAAATTAAAAACAGCATTCCGGATGTTGAGTGGCCCTTTATTGCTCCTCATATTCATGAAATTAATAAACTAAAAAAGCAAACTAATACCGTTATCCTTGCCCACAACTATCAGACACCTCAGATCTTTTACGGAGTTGCAGATATCGTCGGAGATTCTCTTGCCCTTGCAATTGAGGCGTCCAAAGTAAAAGAAGACAATATTATTATGTGTGGAGTACATTTTATGGCAGAGACTGCAAAAATAATGTCTCCAAATAAAAAAGTTTACCTTCCGAACTTAAAAGCGGGTTGTTCTTTGGCAGCCTCAATTACTGGACAGGATATTATTAATCTTAAAAAAAAATACCCTGGAGTTCCTGTGGTTAGTTACGTAAATACTTCAGCTGATGTTAAGGCAGAAACGGATGTGTGCTGTACTTCGGCTAATGCTGTTAAAGTAGTAGAATCTCTTGGTGTAGACAAGGTTCTTTTTTTACCAGACGAGTATCTTGCAAAATATGTAGCAAGCAAAACTAAGGTAGAAATTATTTCCTGGCATGGAAAATGCGAAGTCCATGAAAAATTTAGTGAAAAAGAAATTGTAGAATTGAGAAAAAACTATCCTGGTCTCACCATTATAGCCCATCCTGAATGTCCACCTGAAGTAATTAAGGCTTCTGATTTTGCTGGATCGACATCTCATATGGTTAATTATGTAAAAAATAAAAAACCAAAAAATGTTTTCTTAGTTACCGAATGCTCTATGAGTGATAATATTCAAATTGAAAATCCTGATGTTAATTTTATTAAACCATGCAATATTTGCCCTCACATGAAGTCTATTAGCTTGTCTAATATTTTAGACTGCTTGCAAAATAAAAAAAATGAAATTTTAATTGATAGTAATATTATAGAACGTGCCAGAGGTTCGATTGAAAAAATGATTGCTATCGGAAGACAAGACTAATTTACCTTGGACAAACTAAATAAAAATCATAATAAGCTTATTAAGAATGCTTTACGTGAAGATATGCCCAATGGGGATATCACTACGATGCTAGCTATTTCCAATAAAGAAAAAATTCATGCTCAAATTACTTCAAAAGAACAAGGGGTTTTGTGTGGAATTGAACTTTCTAAAAAAGTTTTTTTAGCAGTAGATTCTAAGTTAAAAATTAAAACAAAATTCAAAGATGGTAATAAAATTAAAAAAAACCAAACAATTATGAGTATTGTTGGAAAAAAAAGTTCTATTTTAAAGGCAGAACGGACTGCTCTTAATTTTTTAGGTTTTGCCACTGGTATTGCTACTAAGACTAATCGATTAGCTTTAAAAATAAAGAAATTCAAAACCAAAGTCTGCTGCACTAGAAAAACCATTCCTAACCTCCGGGATTTACAAAAATATGCTGTTATTTTAGGGGGTGGCATTAACAATAGAATGAACTTAAGTGAAGAAATTTTTATTAAAGACAATCATTTGGCAAGCTCTGACAATATTGCCTCTTTAATAAAAAAAGTAATACAAAAAAATAAATCTAAAAAAATCATTACCGTAGAAGTGGATACTTTGACTCAATTAAAAGAAATCCAAGACCTCAAAATAGATAGAATTCTTTTCGACAACATGAATCCAAGTCAAATCAAAGCTGGAGTAAAAATACTATCTAAAAAAATTCAGACAGAAGCTTCTGGAAATATTAATGAAAAAAATATTATTAGCTATGCAAAATCTGGTGTGCAAAGAATTTCTATGGGTGCGCTAACACATACCATTTCTAATTTTGATTTTTCTTTAGAAATTAATAAATAATTAATTTAATTTTTTAGATCTTACTTGAGATTGAGCAGCTGCTAATCTTGCAATAGGTACTCTGTATGGCGAGCAAGAAACATAGTGCAATCCTGCCTTATGACAAAAATCAATAGATTCTGGGTCTCCTCCGTGCTCTCCACAAATTCCTAGCTTAATTTTAGAATTATTTTTCTTTCCATTTTCGCAGGCAATTTTAACTAGCTGACCAACACCATCTACATCAATGCTAATGAAAGGGTCGATAGAAAAAATATTACTATTAACATAGTCATCTAAAAATTTACCTGAATCATCTCTGCTAATTCCAAGTGTTGTTTGAGTTAAATCATTTGTTCCGAAACTAAAGAAATCTGCATGTTTTGAAATTTCATAAGCATTCAAAGCGGCTCTTGGTAATTCAATCATAGTTCCAACCAAATAATCAATTTTCATTGAATGTTTTTTCTGAACTTGATTGGCAATTTTATCAACCAATGCTTTTAATATTTCCAATTCTTTTGCTGTACATACCAAAGGGATCATGATTTCAGGAGTCACAGATTGTACTTTTGCTTTACGGCATTCTACTAGTGCTTCAAAAATAGCTTCACACTGCATTTCGTAAATTTCTGGATAAGAAATTGCAAGTCTACATCCACGGTGGCCTAACATCGGGTTTTCTTCGTGGAGATCGCTTATTCTATTGTTAATTTCATATTCGGAAATATTTAAAGATTTAGCTACTATTGTTATTTCTTTTTTGCTCTTTGGCAAAAACTCGTGCAATGGAGGGTCTAGCAATCTGACTGTGACAGGCAATCCACGCATAGTTTTAAAAATAGCCACAAAGTCTTTCTTTTGGAAAGGTAAAATATTTTTTAAAGCTTTGCTTCTGTCTTCGGTATTTTTTGATAAAATCATTTGTCGTACATAAAGAATTCTCTCTTCATCAAAAAACATATGCTCGGTTCTGCACAGACCAATACCTTCAGCTCCAAAATCCCTAGCTACCTTGCTGTCTAAAGGTGTTTCTGCATTAGCTCTTATTTTTAATACTCGTGTTTTATCAGCCCAAGCCATAATTGTTGAAAAATCACCAGATATATCAGGCTTAATTGTAGTTACTTCGCCAATCATAACCTCGCCTGTAGAGCCATCTAAAGTAATAATATCGCCTTCTCTAACCTCTCTAGAATTCACTCTAAATAATTTCTTTTCATAATCGATTTGAATAGTTCCTGCTCCAGAAACGCAAGGTCTTCCCATACCTCTTGCAACAACGGCTGCGTGACTTGTCATTCCACCTCGACAGGTCAAAATACCTTCAGCTGCATTCATGCCGTGAATATCTTCCGGGGAAGTTTCTTGTCTAACTAAAATAGACTTTTGTCCTTGGGACTTTAATTGCTCGGCGTCGTCTGCTGAGAAAGTTACTTTTCCTGTTGCTGCTCCTGGTGATGCCGGCAGACCTTTGGCGATTACATCTTTTTTAGCCTTAGGGTCTAAAGTTGGGTGCAATAATGTATCTAACATTTTCGGGTCTATTCTTAACAAAGCTTCATCTTTACTGATCATTTTTTCTTTAACCATGTCTACAGCTATTTTTATGCTCGCTTTTGCAGTTCTTTTTCCAGATCTTGTTTGAAGCATCCATAGTTTTTTATTTTCAACTGTGAACTCGATATCTTGCATGTCGCGATAATGCTTTTCTAATTTTTTGTAGATAGCAACTAATTCTTTATAAACCTTGGGCATCGTCTCTTCCATGGAGAGATCTTTTGATCCAGACTTTAATCTCGCTTTTTTGGTAATATTTTGTGGCGTTCTTATTCCTGCAACTACATCTTCCCCTTGAGCATTAATTAAGTATTCTCCATAAAAACTATTTTCACCTGTAGAAGGATTTCTTGTGAAGGCGACACCGGTTGCGCAGTCATCCCCCATATTACCAAAAACCATAGATTGTATATTTACAGCTGTGCCCCACTCTTCAGGAATATTGTTTAATTTTCTATATACTTTTGCTCTTTGATTTTGCCAAGATTGAAATACTGCACCAATGGCTCCCCATAACTGCTCATGTACATCTTGGGGAAAATCTTTGCCAGTTTCATTTTTAACCTGCTCACGGAAAGAACCAATTAATGCTTTCCAATCGTTCGCTTCCATTTCCGTATCTAGAACGACACCTTTTGTTAATTTGTAGTTTTCAAGCAAATCTTCAAAATTGTGATGCTTCACATTAAGAACCACACTGCTATACATTTGAATAAATCTTCGGTAGCTATCATAAGCAAACGTTTCATTGTTTGTTTTTTTAGCCAAGCCAACTACTGTTTTATCATTTAGACCCAAGTTCAAAACGGTATCCATCATACCTGGCATAGAAACACGAGCTCCCGATCTAACGGAGACCAATAAAGGATTGGAGGCATTTCCAAATGATTTCTTAATTTTTTTTTCTACTTTTTTAATCGCATCATTCACTTGGTTTTTGAGTGTGCTCGGGTATTTTTTGTTTAATTTATAAAACTCGTTGCAAGCTTCCGTTGTGATTGTAAATCCTGGAGGAACGGGGAGTTTGATCTTTATCATTTCTGATAAATTGGCTCCTTTGCCGCCTAATAAATTTTTTAAGGATTGCTTATCTTCCCGAGAGGTTTCTTCAAAACTATAAACCCATTTTGCTTTGCTTGGGCTCGTAGCTTTAATTTTCTTTGTCTTTTTAACCATTATGCTCCCTCAAGTTTTGAAAAGTCTGTAAAATTGTCAAAGGTTTTACACATCAAAAACAATAATTCCAGTCTATTTTTCTTAACCTCTTCATTATCATCGTTAACCTTCACTTCTTCAAAAAACCTATCTGTCAAAACCTTAACATCTGAAAGCATTTTAATAGATTTTTGAGAATCGCGTAATCGACTTGGGGTTGTAAAATATTCTCTAACTTCCTGAATATTTGCAAGCAAATTCTCTTCTATTTCAGTATTAAACAAAACAGGATCTGGATTTCCAAAAATATTGTCCTTCACTATCTGATCATTCTGTTCGAGAATATTCTTGGCTCTCTTGTAAACAGCTATAGAATTAATCCCGTCTGGCTGTTTGATGCATTTTGCAATAGTTGTAATTTTTAAATACAGATTATAAAAATCATCACTTCGGTTATTAGATAATACGGAATCGACCACATCTAATCTTTTTTCTTTATCTTTTAGTAAATTTTTAAATCTATCGTTGAAAAAATCAATTAAGTCGTCAGCTAAACGATCGTTTATTATCTCAACGTTGTTAGATAAATATAAGTTTTTGGCATTATTAATAATTTCTTTTAATGAAATAGAAATTTTATTATCCAAAATAATTCTAATCATTCCAAGAACAGCTCTTCTTAAAGCAAAAGGGTCTTTGGAGCTTGTGGGTTTTAAATTAATTCCAAAAAATCCTATTAAAGTATCTAGCTTGTCTGCAAGTGCTACACAGATAGAAATTTTATCTTTAGGAACCCTATCTGTTGGCCCTACGGGCAAATAGTGATCAGAGATTGCATTGGCAATTTCAGGACTAAATCCTTGGGACAGTGCAAAGTATTTTCCAATCACTCCCTGTAACTCCGGGTATTCTCCTACCAAATCAGAAACCAAATCAGCTTTGCAAATAGATCCTGCAATTTCCGTATCTCCTTTGTTAGCACCAATAATATCAGCTATTAAAGAAGCCAATTGTCTAACTCTTTGTGTTTTGTCGTACAAGCTCCCCAAATCCTTATAGAAAGTAATTCCATTTAGTTTCGAAACATTTTTAACAAGATTCTGTCTTTTGTTTTTATCCCAAAAAAATTTGGCGTCTGATAATCTTGCTTGCAATACACTTTCATTGCCGGCAATAATTAATTTTTTCTCGTCTGTATTATTGGAAATAGTTATAAAACTATTTGTGATCTTATTAGTTTCTAAAGATTTCATCGGAAAATATCTTTGGTGTTGCATCATTGTTAGATGCAAAAGCTCTTCTGGCAATTCTAAAAATTCCTTTGAAAACTGCCCTTTTAATGCCGTTGGATAATCAACTAAATTAGTCACCTCTTCTACTAATTTTGCATTTGGATTGTCTTCACATTTGGATTTTTTAAAAACACTTTTTAATCCTTCTAAAACCATTTTTTTTCTAACTTCCTGATCTAAAAT
This sequence comes from uncultured Pelagibacteraceae bacterium, assembly GCA_963925905.1. Taxonomy (GTDB): domain Bacteria; phylum Pseudomonadota; class Alphaproteobacteria; order Pelagibacterales; family Pelagibacteraceae; genus IMCC9063. Next base: position 11,623 of record CAWUVR010000016.1, on the reverse strand, counting down.
AATTTTTTTGTCTTTTAAAGTGCTGAAATACTGAACAATATTTTTGACAATAAAAGACTTCTCATCATAAGGTCCTCCCACATGAACTTTGTTGGATGACTTTAAGTGATGAAAATCAAAAACTACTGGATGTTTGTCAAATAGACATAAAATAGATTTAAGTGGCCTTCCCCATGATAAAGAATGATTAGACCATCGCATTGATTTTTTCCAATTTAACGTCTTTAATATCTCGGGAACTTGAGTTGCAAATAATGTTTGTAAATCTATTTTTTGCTGTTTTGTTTTTGCAAAATAAAATTTTCCCTTGTCTATCTCTTTTTCAAAAATATCTTTTTTATCGAGCTTATTAGATTTTAAAAAACCCTCTAGTGCCTGTTCTGGAGAGCCAACTTTTGGTCCTTTGATTTCCTTAGCTTCTAGTAATAGATTGGTTGGCAGTCCTTCTATGTAAATACAGAGTCTAGTGGGTGTGGAAAACACATTAATGTGTTTATATTTAATATTATGATCTTCTAGTTTTTTTTGGAAACAAGCATCAAGATTTGTTCTACAGTCAATCTGCAAACCATGCGGTATTTCCTCGGAATACAGCTCTAATAAAAATTCAGACATTTATTTTTTTTGACTATCAAGCCAAGCTTGGCCGCAACCTTTGGCTAAATTTCTAATTCTAGTAATGTAACCGGCTCTTTCAGATACAGAAATAACGCCTCTTGCATCAAGCATGTTAAATGTATGGCTTGCCTTTAGACACTGATCGTACGCTGGCAAACAAAGCTTCTTTTCTAATAGAGCGTTGCATTCACCTTCTGCAAATTTAAATATTTGTAATAAATTATCTGTATTGGCATGCTCAAAGTTGTAAGCGGAAAACTCTTGTTCAGCTTGCTTATAAATGTGTTCGTATTTCACACCTTCTTTATTCCATTCAATATCAAAAACACTTTTTTTCCCCTGAATAAACATAGCAAGTCGTTCTAAACCGTAGGTGATTTCTGAAGACACAGGTTTACATTCAAAACCTGCCATTTGCTGAAAATAAGTAAATTGAGTAATTTCCATGCCATCACACCAAACTTCCCATCCAAGTCCGGCAGCTCCAAGCGTAGGACTTTCCCAGTCATCTTCCACAAATCTAATGTCATGATCTTTGTAATTAATTCCAATTGCAGTTAGACTTTTTAAATAAAGTTTTTGAACATCCTCTGGTGATGGCTTGATCACAACTTGAAATTGATAATAATGCTGTAAACGATTAGGATTTTCACCGTACCTTCCATCTGTTGGTCTTCTTGATGGCTGGACATAAGCGGCTTTCCAAGTTTCCGGTCCAAGCGATCTCAAAGTGGTTGCCGGATGAAATGTTCCTGCTCCAACTTCTGTGTCATATGGCTGAAGGATAACACACCCCTGGTCAGACCAAAATTTTTGTAATTTAAAAATAATTTCTTGAAAACTTAAGAAGGTAGGTTTTGTCTTTGCCTTAGATGTAACTGCAGGTTTTGTTTTTGATTTTTTTACAACCATTTATAATCCAAATCTATTCCAGAACGATCTCGTTTCCAGTTCTGTCATTGCAGAAGAAACAGCGTTAGCCATGCTAGAGGATAATTTTTTCTTTAACCATCCTTCTTGCTTCTCAAAGTTTTTAATTTTAACGTCTTTTCCAAATTTATCTTCTAACACTTGGAACACATTCCCAATCCCATCAATCAATCCTTGTTCTTTTGCTTTTGTTCCAGCCCAAAACTCCCCGTTAAACAAAGAGTCGTCTGAACTTGCTTTAATTTTTTCTTTTCTACTATTTTTAACAAGTTGAATAAATTCTTTGTGAAGATCTTCTTGGATCGCTTTTAGCTTTACAATGTCTTCTGGCTTTTCTTCCATAAATGGGTCCAAAATACTTTTGCTTTTTCCCGCAGTGTGAACTCTGCGTTCCACTCCAGCTTTTTTAATTAAATCTTGAAAACCAAATCCAGAATAAATAACACCAATTGATCCGACAATGGAACTGGCATTGGCGTAAATTTCATCTCCTGCGCATGCAAGCATATAACCGCCTGAAGCTGCCACATCTTCTGCAAAAGTAATTACTTTAATTTTTTTTTCCTCAGCTAATTTTCTTATAAGAGAATACAAAAGATGAGATTGAACAGGAGATCCTCCTGGTGAATTAATAGAGATAGCAACTGCTTTTGTTTTTTTCAAAGAAAAGGCTTTTTTGATAATTTCGTGATGAGAAGAATAGCTGAGGCCCTGTTGGAATCTTCCAACATTACCAATTACACCGCTGAGGCGAATATGAGCTATTAGTGGTTTATTTTTAAAAAACATATTTAGTTTAAGCCTTTTAAATCTTAAGAAATTGAGAGTAAAGAATTATAGCATGATTCAATTGCAATTGGTGCGTCATTAGATAATTAACAATGGCAATTTAAATGAGTTAAATTATCTCTATGCCAAGCAATGTAGTTCCACTTATAAAAGTAGAAACCTCCAATCCGTACGAGGAGCTTAGGCTAACTTATCAATCAGAAATTGAAAAAGTAGATGAATTCATTAAAGATAAATTGTCTAGTCATATTGAGCTTATTGGTGAAATGTCTTCTTATTTAATAAAGTCTGGTGGAAAAAGATTGAGGCCCTTACTGACCATCGCATCTTCCAGTTTGTTCGGGTACCAAGGGGATAGACATGTAAAGTTAGCTGCATGTGTAGAGCTTATTCATAACGCAACTCTACTTCACGATGATGTGATCGACAAATCAGATTTTAGAAGAGGAAAAAAGACTAACAATAATATCTGGGGAAATAAAAATTCCATTTTAACAGGTGACTATCTTCTTAGCAGATGTTTTGAGATTATGGTCGAAGATGGTTCTCTAGAAGTTCTGAAATTGCTTTCTGCTGTTTCGTCAGAAATTGCACAAGGTGAAATTTTGCAATTACAGCATGAAAAAGAAATAGAAACATTGGAAAAAACATACTTAGAAATTATTGGTTCCAAAACCTCCTCTTTATTTGCAGCTGCCATGAGAGTGGGCGGTTGTATCAATGACAAGTCTAAAAATGAAAAAGAAGCATTAACTTCTTTTGGACTTAACCTTGGAGTTTGTTTTCAAATCACGGATGATATTTTAGATTACTACTCTGACAATATTAGTTTTGGTAAAAAAATAGGAAATGATTTTTATGAAGGTAAAGTTACCTTGCCGGTTATCATGCTCTATCAAAAATCCTCGGAAGCAGAAAGGTTGCATCTGAAAAAAATGTTCCGAGCAAACGAAAGAACTAAAGAGGAGTTGAGCTACACATTAAACTTAATGAGCAAATACCGAGTAATTGCTGCTTGCAAAAAAAGAGCAGAACATTTTTCATCTGTTTCGTCTGATTCTTTAGGAATTTTTCCAGAAAGTAAGGAACGTAAACGATTACAAGACTTGGCCTTCTATATCGTAAATAGAATTAATTAAGTTTCCAAATAGAAATATTTAAGATCAACGCAAAAGAACTCCAGAGCAAATAAGGAATCATTAGATAAAATGATGCTTTGTTAATAAGCCAATAGGTTTTCATGAGCCATATAATAAATAAGATAATTAAGATAATCACGCATACTGATAAAAAAATTTGGTGAAAAACAAAAAAAGCAAAGCTCCAACTCGCACCTACTAATAAATGAAAAAAATAAATACTCATGATCTTTATGGCTCTTGATTTATTTGTTTCTTTTAATCCATTCCAAACATTCCAAGCAGCGACAGACATTAATGAATAGAGCATTGTCCAAACCGGAGCGAATACCCAGTTAGGTGGATTGAAACTTGGTTTGATTATATTCACATACCAAGTTCCTACTGACTGAGAAGTCGCAAGACCAGCGGGCAGAGAGATCAGGTAAGTAAGAACAATAACTAAAGCTAAACCTTTGTATTTATTCCAAAAGCTCATAAAAGATTGGTATTCCTTACTAAGAACAGCACGGCTCCTGCAATAAAATGACCAAAGTAAGTAACATTAATAAATACTCTCAAAATAAATTTATGGTCATCTTTAATTTTTAAATAATCACAAAGAACGTTACCTGGATTGTAGAGTAATTCCCATTTCAACATTTATGCAGCTTCTTCTCTATAAGAATCAAGAGAAGGACAAGAGCACACTAAATTTCTGTCCCCATACACATTGTCTACTCTTGCAACTGGGGGCCAAAATTTATTTTCTTTTAAAAAATTTAATGGGTAAGCGGCTTGTTCTCTCGTGTACTTATGTTCCCACACATCATTTGATAATTCCAAGTGAGTATGGGGAGCATTTTTTAATGGGTTATCTTGCGCATCAAATATTTTATTTTGAACCATGGCAATTTCTTTTTTAATATTGATCAGCGAATCGCAGAACCTATCAATTTCATTTAAGCTTTCGCTCTCCGTAGGTTCGATCATTAAAGTTCCTGGCACAGGCCAGGACATAGTGGGAGCATGAAATCCATAATCAATTAAACGTTTTGCAATATCTTCTTCACTAATGCCGCTTTGTGCTTTGATTTCCCTAAGATCAATAATGCACTCATGTGCCACCAATCCCTTCTTACCTTTGTACAAGGTTTTGAAATGACCTTCTAATTTCTTAGAAATATAATTTGCATTAAGAATTGCAACTTCAGTTGCTTTTCTCAAACCATACGAACCCATCATTCTGATATACATCCATGAAATAGGTAGAATGCTAGCGCTTCCCCAAGGAGCGGATGACACCGATCCCATTCCTGTAGAGGGTCCAGAATTTTCTTTGACTACTACGTGATTAGGTAAGAATGGTTCTAAATGCTTGTTAACACCGATAGGTCCCATTCCTGGTCCTCCACCACCGTGTGGTATACAAAATGTTTTGTGTAAATTCATATGACATACATCTGGACCAAATTTTCCAGGCTTTGCAATTCCAACTAAGGCATTTAGGTTTGCTCCATCCATATATACTTGGCCACCATGGTCATGTATAATTTTGCAAATATCTTTAATGCCCTCTTCGAACACACCGTGAGTAGAAGGATAGGTCACCATCAATGCTGCAAGGTTTTTTGAATGCAATTCTGCTTTTGCTTTTAAATCATTTACATCCACGTTTCCTTCGTGATCGCAATTCACCACAACCACTTTCATGCCTGCCATTTGTGCTGAAGCAGGATTAGTTCCGTGGGCTGAACTTGGAATTAAACAAATATTTCTATCTAAATCTCCGTTGTTAATGTGAAATTTTCTAATCACCATCAAACCAGCATACTCCCCTTGAGCACCAGCATTAGGCTGCAATGAAATTCCAGAAAATCCAGTTATTTCAGATAGCATTTGTTTCAAATCGTTAAATAAAGCCTGGTATCCTTGGGCTTGTTGAGTTGGAGCAAATGGATGCAAAGCACCGAATTCTGGCCAAGTTACCGGTATCATTTCAGCGACAGCATTTAATTTCATGGTGCAAGAACCAAGTGCAATCATAGACTGATTGAGAGCAATGTCTTTGTCTTCCAATCTTTTTAAGTATCTCAGCATTTCCGTTTCCGAATGATAAGAGTTGAATACAGGGTGCTTCATAAACTCTGAAGTTCTGCTCAAATCTTTAGGGATACTCGTAATAGAAGTTTTTCCTGTAAAGTTTCCATCTAAAGAAAATATTTTAGCAAGAAGTGCAAGATCATCCATCTCTTTTGTTTCATCAAAAGCAACAGAAATTTTCTCATTACTAACTTGTCTTAAATTAACTCCTAACTGTTGAGCTTCATTTATAATTTTTTTAGTATCAGCTCCTGTAATAACGCAAACGGTATCAAAAAAGTTGCTAGATACTAATTTATATTTTTTCTCTACTGTGCTAGCAAACATATTTGCAAAAGCACTTGTGCGCTCAGCAATATGTTTTAATCCTTTGGGTCCGTGATAAATGCCAAAAGATGCAGCCATGATTGACAGTAAAGCTTGGGCAGTACAAATATTGCTTGTCGCCTTTTCTCGTCTAATATGTTGCTCTCTAGTTTGAAGAGCCATACGTAAGGCTTGATTGTTTTTTCTATCAACAGAAACTCCAATAATTCTTCCTGGCATTGCACGCTTGTATTCATCTTTAGTTGCAAAGAATGCTGCATGAGGTCCGCCATATCCCATCGGAACTCCAAACCGTTGTGAATTTCCAACAACGATATCTGCATTCATTTCTCCTGGGGCTTTTAATAAAGTTAACGAAAGTAAATCCGCTACAATAATCGCTTTTCCTTTTTTATTTTGAATAGTTTTGATGTGTGTCTCGATATTTTCAATGACACCGTAAGTATCTGGATATTGTAAAATTCCACACAAAATTTCATCGCTAATCTTATCTAGTTCGCTAATGGGTCCAACAATCACTTGCAAACCAAATGGTTCTGCTCTTGTTTTGATAACATCAATAGTTTGTGGATTGCAGTTTTCAGAAATGAAAACTTTGGTTGAAGTTTCTTTTCCCACTCTTTGACATAGTGCCACTGCTTCTGCAGCTGCCGTTCCCTCGTCAAGTAGAGATGCGTTCGCAATATCCATTTTAGTTAAATCGATAATCATTTGCTGAAAGTTTAGTAGCATTTCCAATCTACCTTGAGCGACTTCTGGTTGATAAGGAGTGTATGCGGTGTACCAGCCTGGATTTTCTAAAATGTTTCTTAAGATAACATTGGGCGTATAAGTTCCGTAATATCCCATACCGATAAAATTTTTATTGATAATATTTTTGGACGCTATTTCTTTTAAAATAGTTAAAGCTTTATTTTCCGATACAGAATCTCTAACGTCTAATTGCTCTTGTTCTAAAATAGAAGAAGGAACAATATCTTTAATGAATTGGTCCATGGATGAGTATCCAACGGCTTTAAGCATCTTAGTTTCTTCAGATGCTGAGGGTCCAATATGCCTACTTATAAATTCAGATGATCTATTATCGTTCATTAGCTTGGGTTTTCAGTTACATATTTGTCATAATCAGATTTGCTCATTAGAGAACTAAGCTCGCCAGCATTAGACAGTTTTACTTTAAAGAACCAACCTTGGCCCTCGGGATCTTTGTTGATTAAAGAAGGGTCCGTTACAATCGCAGCATTACCTTCTGTGACTTCTCCTGATACTGGCGTGTACACATCGCTTGCAGCTTTCACAGATTCGACTACGGCCGCTTCGCTTCCGCTGACAATACTTTTTCCAGCATCTGGAATTTCTGCAAATACAATGTCTCCTAATTGTTCCGTTGCATGTTTAGTAATACCAACCGTTCCTATATCTCCGTCTACAGACACCCATTCATGTTTTTTTGAGTACTTCACTTCTGCCATATATTCTCCTATTTTGCGTAACTCTTTTTATAAAACGGCAACAAACAAACCTTTGCAGGATATTTTTTACCTCTCACTTCTAATTCTAAAGAAGTTCCTACTTCTGAACAATTAAAATTCACATAACCCATAGCAACCGCAGCTCCCACACTTGGTCCAAAGCCACCGCTAGTAACTAAACCTACTTCTTTATCTCCTTGAAATACTTTTGTATTTTCACGTGCAATAATTTTTCCCTCTGGCTGAATTCCAACTCTTTTTTTCTTTATTCCACTGGTTAAATGATCCTTCACCACAGATCCTCCAATAAAATTACAAGTCTCTCTTCTTTGTTTGGTAATTCCAAATAATAAATCAGCTTCAATAGGACTAATTTCAGGATTTAAATCATGACCATACAAACATAATCCCGCTTCTAATCTCAAAGAATCTCTAGCACCAAGCCCAATCATAGCGACATCCGCATTAGTCAATAACGTTTCACAAAATGTTTGTGCTAATTCATTAGCAATAGAAACTTCAAACCCATCTTCTCCTGTGTAACCTGATCTGGTTACATAGACAGATTTTCCTTTAAAAGAAAAAGATCCTCCGTTCATAAACTTTAATTCAGATACTCCAGGAATAAAGCTTTCTAAAATAGAAACCGCTTTGGGACCTTGTAGAGCAATTAAAGATAATTCATCATGCAAAATAAATTCTGCAGACTTAGCGAACACAGATTTAATTTGCTTTATATCATTGTGTTTACAACCTGCATTCAAAACAATGTTAATTCCAGCTTCTACTTTAGTAACAATTAAATCATCGTCAATTCCACCTTTGTCATTCATTAAAAATGAGTACTTAGATTGATTTAGTTTCAGTAAAGATAAATCAATGGGAACAATTTGCTCTAATTGTTTGCATATCTCCTCATCTCCAATGATAGAAAATTGCCCCATATGGGAGACGTCAAAAATTCCAGCTTTGGTTCGAACATGTATATGCTCACCCGCAATTCCTAAGGGATATTGCACGGGCATTTCATAGCCTGCAAAGGGAACTAGCTTTGCACCGCTAGCTTTATGAAAATCAAATAACGCTGTTTTTAAATTGCTCATGTAAACTCTATTTGCCCATCTGTCTTGAGTACCTGAGATCTTCCATCCTTCGGTGGAGCACAAAGCTCGCTTTCCAGAGTTTTAATTTTTGCGGTCCTTTTGCTTGAGATTTTCCTGAGCAGTTGATCCTTCAGCGCTATATTTAAATAGTCTCTCCCGTAAAACACTCTATTTAAAGCAATAATCAAACTAAACAACAGCCTATTGGTTGTATTGCCCAACCATAATAAAGACATTTACTATTCTTTTTGCCTTTCCAGTTCTGAAAGTAGCTCGAGCATTCTTTATTAATCGAATCAAAGCTACGAAACTAACTAGTGCTTCCATATGGACGTTTTTTAACATTTCTTAAAAAAAACAATTTAATACCAATGGTTTTTTGGGTTCGTTTGTCCTGGATCTTTTTTCGAATTAGTTAGCTCTTGCTGTTGGAGCCATCTTGATAAAGGAAGTGTCTATTCTGGAAGAGTGTTTTCGCCTTAATTTAAAATGATTGCTCTGACGAGCTTCAGCAATAGTGATGGAGCCTCTACCGAAGCGGTTATTAGTTTGATCTATTACATTCATTAAATGATCAAGGTTTTGATTAAGATCGGAAAATAGATTTTTTGTATAGTGGTCTTTTGGTTCTAGCTCTGAGAAAATAATTCCAGCTTTGCTATAATAATAACCTTTCACATAAATTTCCTCTAATGCCTTGATGGATAAGTTAACCAGTTCAATGGTATTGTTGGTTGCCATAGGAAGATCTACTTTTTGTACTCTGGACACATAATTATTCTTGAACCTGCTGGTTTTAATAAAGACATGCATAGTTTTAGTAATCAATCCTTCTGATCTAATTCTCTCTGCTGCCGTGATGCAGTGATTAACTAAGGCTTCTTTCAAGTCATTGATATCAGTGAGGGTGGTTCCAAAGGAACGAGAGACACAACAGTTTTTTCTAACGATAGGAATGAAGTTAAGTGGGAAGCAGCAGATTCCTTGGAGTTCATGAATAGTTTTCAATACCACTACGCTGCTATTTTTTCTTACCCAATAATTATCTGCGCATTTTAACTGATAGGAATTGTGAAAATTATTATTATGAAAAAATTTAGAAAGCTGCCTTCCTATCCCCCACACTTCTTCCACTGGAAACTTCTCCAATTCTTTATTGATATAATCTTGGTCCTTTGAAATAAATTCTTCAATTCCTACTCGTTTCTTTTTTGCAATATGGTTTGCAACCTTTGCTAGCGTTTTAGTGTTAGCAGCTCCAATGGAAACAGGAATGCCCGTCCATTGGAGAATAATTTTTCTAATGTTGGCAATATACTCTTCGACACTACTCATCTTAATGTGCGTGAGATCTAAAAAAGCTTCGTCAATGGAGTAAAATTCTATATCGGATGCAAAGTTTTTTAAAATCTTCATTACTCTTCTTGATAAATCTCCGTACAGTTCATAGTTAGATGAGAATACAGCTACTTTATATTTATCGATGAGCGGCTTTGCTTTAAACAGTGGCTCCCCCATTTTAATTCCTATTTGTTTGGCCTCCGTAGATCTAGAAATGATACAGCCATCATTATTGGATAATACTACCACTGGCTTTCTAGCTAAATCAGGTCGAAATAAACGCTCGCAAGAAACGTAGAAAGCATTACAATCTACCAAGGCAATGATGCGGTTATTAATGGGTTGCATGAATAATATAAGTTACAATTCCCCACACATTAATGTCAGAGTGTTCATTGATTAAAATTTTCCCATCCCTGCTCTTGATATAAAATTGATTGCTTTGTTTAATAATATTTTTAACTACCAGCTCATTATTAAAATTAATAATAGCAATGCAGTCATTGCTAAGACCCAAACTTCGGTCGACGACCAACAAGTCGCCGCTAGCAATCTTGTGATCATTCATAGAATTTCCCTGAACCCGGATTACAAAAGTTGCTGGAGCATTTTTAATAAGCTCACTATTCAAATCTATTTCGTCTTGAACATAATCTGTTGCAGGAGAAGGAAATCCTGCAGATACTTTTTGCAATATGAGAGGTATTTTCATGTAAATTATGTTCTTGTTTTGTTCTAAGTACTCGATTAGACATAGACAAGTCAACGAAGAAACGTCGGAATAAATTAATAAATTTTTTTAGTAAAGTTCTGGTTGCGAAAACAGATTGTTGAACAATCCTTATTGTTACAACTTAAATAATAAATCTTTTAATTTTGATTTACTCTCAAGACCAAGACCAATAAATTTAGGAAAAGTAACATAACTATTCTCAACAATAGAATTGTCTGGAAACCCGCCAAAAGGTTGAAATAAATTTGGATAAATTTCATTACCGCCCAAACTCAATCCAGCAGCAATATTGCAGGATAATTGATGACCCCCATGAGGAATAATTCTACTAGGACTCCAGCCATAATCCTTCATCATGTTTAAAGTTTTCAGATATTCAACCAGTCCATAACTCAATGAACAATCAAACTGTAGCCAATCTTTATCTTTTCTCATGCCGGCATAACGAATTAGATTTCTTGCATCCTGCATAGAAAAAAGATTTTCACCGGTTGCAACAGAATTTTTATATTGCTCACAAAGTTTAGCGTTAAGCTCATAATCTAAAGGATCACCTGCTTCTTCATACCATTTCAAGTCGTAAGGCTCTAATGCTTTGGCGTAACTAAGTGCTGTTGCCAAATCAAACCTTCCATTCGCATCCACACATAGATTGTTTCCGCTACCAACTATATTCAGAACACTTTCAATTCTTTTTAAATCTTCTTCTAAAGGCGCTCCACCAATTTTCATTTTGACGGTAGTAAAACCCTGACCGACATAACTCTTCATTTCCTCTTGCAGCATGGCAATATCTTTTCCTGGGTAATAATAACCGCCAGCCGCATAAACAAAAATTTTATTTGTAAATTGTTTATTGCCGTATTTGTGTGCAAGCACTTCATACAAAGGCTTTTGTTCGATTTTAGATACCAGGTCCCAAATTGCCATATCCAATGTGCCGACTGCTGTAGACCTTTCACCATGCCCTCCTGGCTTTTCATTGTGCATCATTAACTTCCAAATTTTTTCAGGACTAAAATTAGTTCCTTCGTCGTTAAGGATCTCCTTGGATTTTGCTTCTTGTATTCTTGGGATAAATCTTTTTTT
>CAWUVR010000015.1:0-3729 GCA_963925905.1 uncultured Pelagibacteraceae bacterium | reverse complement strand
ATTCCTAATATATGTGGAATAGTTTTTTTAAAACCATACTTAACACCGGAAGCAAACAGCATGATGTTATTTGGACCTGGCGTAACGAACATAACAAAATAAAAAGAAACTAACGCAAAAGTTAACTCTGTGCTGATCATGAGGAAAATTTCTAATTAATTAAGACCGTAAACAAGGCAGACCAAAAAAAGAAAAGAGGCTAATGAGAAGGAAATTGCTCTTTTGTTTTGTGTGGATTTTTTTTTCTCATTGATGTTGTTCTGTATTATCGCAAACACATCCACTTTCTTATTGGATTGTTGTGAATGGCTATTGTTATATTTTTTGTAATTGCTGAAGTTAACAATGGTATTTTTCTCTACACTTCTTGTCTCTTCTATTACTTTTAAACGACTTAATAACACCATCCGTGTCCCCTTATAAATATCTTTATTTAACTACAAAAACGATGACTATGCAACCTATGGTATGAATGATTTTTAGTGACAATATTATTTTTTAATCTAAAAGGGGTTGCAATATATGGGATATCCAAAAAAACATAGGGGCCGCAGAAAAGTGGGTTCCAAGAGAAGAAGAGCTAGAAGAAAAGCTAAGAAGAAGTAGTCCTTAAGTCTTTTAATTCTTTATTCTCTAAGAAGTGGATGTAATCCATCCGCCGCCATATACTCTCACACCTTGTTGATCTTGTTTGTAAAAAACGCATGCTTGTCCAGGAGATACTCCAGGTTCGCCTTCTTGAAGTTTAACTAAAGTAGCGTTCTCACTTACTTCGCATGGTAATAATTTTCCTGTAGATCTAACTTTAACAAAAAAATTTCCCATCAATTCTTTTGGCTCGCATAAAAAATTAACATCTTTCACTTTTATGGTTGTGACATTCAGATCTTCTCTAGATCCGACTATTACTTCTTTTGTGTCAGGATTAATCTTAACCACAAAAATAGCATCTTCTTGTCCACCAATTTTAATTCCTTTTCTTTGTCCGATGGTAAAATTAATAATACCATCATGTTTTCCTAAAACTTTTCCCTGCAAATCAACAATATTACCAGGGTCATAAGATTCGGGTCTTAATTTTTCGATTACAGATTTATAATTTCCATTAGGAACAAAACAAATGTCCTGACTATCTGGCTTTTCAGCTACTGCTAGATTCATTTTTTTGGCAATATCTCGAGTTTCTTGTTTCGGTAAATCCGCCAATGGGAATCTTAAAAAATCAAGCTGATCTTGGGTAGTGGAAAATAAAAAGTAACTCTGATCTCTATTGATATCAACCGGTTGGTACATATTAGAATTGGTTAGATCTCCTATTCTTTTAACATAGTGCCCGGTAACTAAAGCATCAGCGCCGAGATCTTTGGCTGATTTAAATAAGTCTCTAAATTTAACAGTTTGGTTGCAGCTCACGCAAGGAATGGGCGTCTCTCCTCTTAGATAGCTATCTGCAAATTTTTCTATAACCTCTTCTTTAAATAAACTTTCATAATTAAATACCTGGTGTTCAATGTCTAATTGCTCACAAACTTTTTTTGCATCATAAATATCTTTACCAGCACAACAAGTTCCTGCTGTTTTTCCAATTTTGCCGTAATCATATAACTGCAAGGTAATTCCAATAACCTTATAATTTTGCTGTTTCAATAAAGCAGCAACTGTTGAAGAGTCGACCCCTCCTGACATGGCCACTACTACTTTTGTATCTTGTGGTGATTTTGCAAAACCCAAAGAATTTAGTTCTGGGATAATTGTTGAAGTTGCTAAAGACATAAATGATATATATCACTTAATTATTATAAATTAACAATTTTTAAAAATAATGTTTTTTGATTTTGACCCCGGCGATTATGTAACTAACCCCAATAATAAAGAATGGGGAATTGGCCAGGTACAATCGATCATTAACAACTTAGCTACCGTCAATTTTCAAAATGCTGGTAAAAAAACAATAAATACAGACGAAATTACCCTGGAAAAATACGATGAAAAATCAGAACAAAAGTAACTACAAGGGCATTGTTCTAAAACTTATTCCAGCTTTCGTGAAAGCAGGCAGAAAATCTATTGCGCTTTCAGGCTCAAAACTAAAAATATTTACCAAACCAGATAACACACCCGTTTCTAATGGAGATCTTGCTGTAGATAAAATTTTACAAACTGCTATTGCAAAAATCACACCAGATATAGAAATAGTCTCGGAAGAGACCATTCAGCGAAATAAAGTAAAAAAGAGAGACACTTTCTGGCTAATCGATCCTATTGATGGAACCAGTTCTTATATAAAGAACAAAGATGAATACACTTTAAATGCAGCACTAATTGTAAATAAAATACCTGTTTTGGGAATTGTGTTTGCACCAAAAAAGAAGAGGTTGTTTTACTCTTATGGCAAAGGACATGCCTATGAAATACGCGGGAAAAAAATAACTAAGCTTAATTGCAATAAAATCAGAAAGAAAACGGTATCTGCTTTAACCAATTCATCTCATCCCTCTACTGTTATTTTGAGAATTCTTAAAAAGCACAAGGCCACAAGTTTTTTGAATGTCAGAAGTTCTTATAAATTTTGCCTAATTGCCAGCGGTGAATATGATGTGTATGCCGCAAGAGCAAGAGCTAAAGAATGGGATATTGCGGCGGGGCATGCTGTTGCCGAACATGCTGGTGCCATAATAACCACACATCAAAATAAAATAATAACTTACGGCAAACCCAATTTTTACAACCCGTCTTTACTGGTTAAACGCTCCAATAAAATATAAGGGCGTACTTTAAATGCCTATTTTGGGGTAAGATATTCTAATAAATGATTCCTTTTGGTGTAAAAATAATCCTATGTTAAAAAAATTACTGTTCATCAGTCTTCTTTTTGTCGGCACTAGTTGTTCCCAGCTTACAAGCTTGGTTGGCAATGATGTTACCCGTACAGCCCTGACTTCTACTGGGGATTATGTTCTTAAAGAAAAAACTGGTAAAACATCGGCCGAACATGCGCTCTCCTCGGCAACTGACAAGGACTGCTCTTTTAAAGATAGCTCTTTAGAGATAAAAGATATTTGTAAATAAATTGATAAAAACTATTTTAATTATTGTTATATCCGTATCTATATTTGGAATATTGATATTTAGCTTTGTAAGACAGGCTCTTAAAAGACATATTGACAATCTAGTTGCAGAAGACGCTAAAAAGAAGAGAAAAAAGAAATAGCCTATAGTTTTTTTTCTAGTATTTTCAATTCTTGCTTGTCAATACTCAATACCTCTACTGAAGTATCGTAACTAAATCCGGCTCTAGCTAAGACACCAATGTCTTTTTTGAAAAACATCTCTTTATTAGCATCTGGTCGGTACGGTCCAATTCTTCTTCTCTTGCAAATCTTGATTGCGGAATAAAAATCAGGGTCTTCGTTATCTTTTTTAATATTTTCAATTGTTTTTTTTAACAACTCACTGTCGATTCCCTTTAAAGACAGGGTCATTTTTATTTTATTAATAGAATAGCCTCTTTTGAGAAAGCTTTTTGATTTTATCTCAGAATACAAATCGTCATTTACCAGACCTAAGCTGTCTAGCTGTGCAACAATTTTGTCTATTTGTTCTAAAATAATCGACTTATTGGCACTACCCTGCTCATCCGATAAAACTTTTTTAAATAGGTATAATCGCAAATCTTTTTTAGATGGCTGATATTTGTCTAAATAATTAAGAGCAAGCTCTTTGATTTCC
>CAWUVR010000014.1:0-17054 GCA_963925905.1 uncultured Pelagibacteraceae bacterium | reverse complement strand
AATTTCTATTGCTGCAAAGGCGATGGAGGTATTGCCACATATAGGCAAAGCTATCTTTTTTTTAAGCTGATCTTTAGCATCACTTCCATAAACGAAGTGGAGTGGCCTAATATAAACAGACCGCATAGAAGGAGTTTAGCTTTGTAATTTTGGTTTCAAACCAATAGAGCCAAGAGCGCTATCGGGAGAAGATGAACTTTCATCATCTTTTCCAAGTCCTCGATTAGGATAAATGTTTTTGAAAATTAAATTCCTAATTTCATCTCCATTCATAGTTTCATATTCTAATAAAGCTTTTGAAATTTTATGAAGATCGTCTAATTTTTCCGTAAGAATTTTTCTTGCTCGGTTATAACCGCTATCTACAATTTTTCTTACCTCTGCATCGATTTTTTTAGCAGTTTCTTCTGAAACATTTTGTGTTCTTGCAACCGAACGACCTAAAAATACTTCTTCTTCATTTTCTTGATAAGAAATAGGACCCATAACTTCACTCATACCCCATCTCGTAACCATATTTTTTGCCATTTTAGTTACCATTTCAATATCAGAAGATGCACCTGAGGTTACTTGGTCATGTCCAAAAATAAGTTCTTCTGCGATTCTTCCTCCCATAGCAACAGAAATGTCTGCATACATTTTTTCTCTAGTCATAGAAAGCTGATCTCTTTCAGGCAATCTCATCACCATTCCCAATGCTCTGCCTCTTGGAATGATCGTTGCTTTGTGAATAGGGTCTGATGCTTTTTCATACAAGGCAACAATTGCGTGTCCACCTTCATGGTAAGCTGTTAATTTTTTCTCGTCTTCTGACATCACCATAGATCTTCGTTCCGCACCCATCATTACTTTGTCTTTGGCTTCTTCTAGGTCCGACATGGTTACAATTCTTTTATTTTTTCTAGCAGCTAACAATGCAGCTTCATTACAAATATTTGCCAAGTCCGCTCCAGAAAATCCAGGAGTTCCTCGTGCAATAGTTCTGGGCACTACATCAGGCCCTGTAGTAATCTTTTTTAAGTGAACTTTTAAAATAGCTTCTCTTCCAACAATGTCTGGATTGGGCACCACTACTTGTCTATCGAATCTACCTGGTCTCAATAATGCCGGATCTAATACATCTGGTCTGTTAGTAGCAGCGATCAAAATAACACCTTCATTAGTTTCAAAGCCGTCCATCTCCACTAGCAACTGGTTTAATGTTTGTTCTCGCTCATCATTACCACCACCTAAACCCGCTCCTCTACTTCTTCCCACGGCATCAATCTCATCAATAAAAATAATACAAGGCGCATTCTTCTTTCCTTGTTCGAACATGTCTCTGACTCGTGAAGCACCGACACCGACAAACATCTCAACAAAATCTGATCCTGAAATAGTAAAGAATGGAACATTTGCTTCACCAGCCACTGCTCTAGCAATTAATGTTTTTCCTGTTCCTGGAGGTCCAATCAACAAAGCTCCTTTAGGAATCTTTCCGCCAAGTTTTTGAAATTTTCTTGGATCTCTTAAAAATTCTACAATCTCTACTAGCTCTTCTTTGGCTTCATCCACACCGGCAACATCTTGAAAAGTAACTCGACCGTGAGCTTCGGTTAATAATTTTGCTTTAGATTTTCCAAATCCCATAGCTCCGCCTTTGCCACCTTGCATCTGGCGCATAAAAAATATCCAAACAGCAATTAACAACAGCATAGGGAACCAAGAAAGAAGTACGCCAAAAAATGATGGCATTTTATCTTCGATAGGTCCTGCTGAAAAAGAAACTCCTTTAGAAGAAAGTTTTTCAACTAAGTTAGGATAATTGGGTGAGTAGGTTCTAAATTGTGTACCATTGGCAAATTTTCCTACCAGGCTATTTCCTTTGATATCAACGGAGACAACATTTCCTTTGTCGACCTCACTGATAAAAGTGGAGAATGGCAAATCTTTTGAAGGAGAAAGTGCTGCTGGATTTTGGAATAAATTAAATAACCCTAATACTAAAAGAGCTATAATTCCCCACATGGTTAAATTCTTTAAATTCATACAGTATAAAATAAGTATTTAAATTAATCTTACAAGGAGCAAAATGTCAGCAAAAGTAAATAAATTGTTCAGATTCTTATGCATTTCTGTTTTCTTTGCTCATAATAATTTTATTTTTCTCTAAACTAAAGACAAAACCTCCTAAAGTAACTTTTGTAAAATTCTTTTTTTGAATGGAGGCAATTAAATGCTCCAGGCCTTTTGCCCTAGGTGGATAATCTTTTTTTGATTTTTTTCGAATAAGGTCTGCCATAACTCGGTATGTAATTTCCATAGGTTGGCTCATAAATAATTTTCTATCAATGATCACTTTATTGTTATTTACAAGATGAATGTGTTTTTTTTGAGATTGCTTTACATAAAAATCAATTGCATCTTTTGCTGTATTTAAATTGCTAATAGTCTTTAAGATTCTAGACTGATCCAAGCCTTCTTTGGCTAAGCTAGATTTTAATTTTCTAATTCTAGATCGTAAAAACTTGTCATTGACATTGGATGGGTCTTTAACAAAAGTCTTGAACACCTTCCTTGCTACATGAACTAACTTTTCTTTGGCTAGGTTCAAAAAGGGTCTTAGCACATTAATATTATCTTTGTTTTTCTCATTCACCGTCATAGAAGAAAGGCCATATAGACCACTTCCTCTACTGAGCCTGATATAAAAATTTTCAATCTGATCATCTAAATGATGTGCAGTTAACATATGAGAAACTTTGTTTTTTTTGCAAAAATTACTTAATAGCTTGTATCTATGATCTCTTGCATTTTTCTGAATACTTTTTGAAATAGTATCTTTGATAGTTAAAATATTTAACTTTGCAGAAATTTTTAATAAATTCTTTTTAACTGATTGTGCTTCCTTAGCACTATTTTTTCTAATGTTATGATCTACTATTAAATAAAATACTTTATTCTTGTAAGCTTCTGAATATCTTTTCGAGCAATAAGCAAGCGCAAGACTGTCGGCTCCTCCAGAAATACATGCCACAAATTTTTTAGTACCAATATTTTTTTTTACTATTTGCTCAAAGGGAAGATACGTTTCGGAAACTATTTTGTCTTGTAAGAAGCTACTAGGTTTTGCATTTAAACTTTTTAGTTTCATATTTGGCTTTCTGAATAATAGACTTGTCGGCTTTAGGATATTGTTTTGGCACACCAACTAACATTAAACATCCCTGATCTTTCTCACCAAGCTCGGCAAGTGTAATTCCAAGCTTAAGAAGATTTTGTGGAGCTTTATCGCTTTTTGGAAATTTTTGATATCCATCCAAGTAAGCTGCTGCTGCATCATGATACAGTTGTCTGATGTAATAAGTTTCGGCATACCAATATTGTGCGCTTCCTGCCAGTCGGTTGCTAGGATGAGTATTAACAAATTCTTTTAAAGCTATTTCTGCTTTTTCATAATCACCCACTTTAATTAAGTCGGTAGCAAATTTATATTGCTCATTAGGATTTCCTTTAGGCAATATTTTCTCTTTAGCAACTGGAGTTGTTTTTACTACTGGTGCTGGGCTAACCGATCTAATTTCTTGCTTGTCTCTACTTACTGAATTGGTTGCTTCTGTTTGTTCCAACACTTTTCCAAAGTCCTGCATTTTTCCAGTTCCTGGAAATTGTTTTGGTGGATTGGAATTGTTTGTCTGCTGTATGTTTGAAGGTTTTACTTGTTGCGTCCCTGAAGCTTTGGATGATTGTACATTTGAACTTCCCAGCTCGCTAAATCTTAATTCGGTATCTCTTTGTATTTTTTCAACTCGTTCAGATATTTTTTGTAAACTAAATAATGTTTCTTCATTGCTTGCGGTAATTTTTTGAATTTGTTCTTCTAATTCAGAAAGCTTTACTAACTGTCTCGTCAATGCTCCCTCTAAAGCAGCTGGAACACCTTCAGAAGATCCTGTGGATTGAGTAGAAAAACTTTTGCTGTACACAGCTTTTTCTAAAGTTTTTAAATCCTTGCTTAATGCTTGAAGCTCTTGAAGAACCTTGTCCAATTGCTCATCAGCACAAACACCAAAAGAAAAAGTGCTTAAAAATAGAAATACAAATATTTTTTTCATGTCGTTAATACATTACTACAATAAATTCAGGCAAAAAAAAGACCCTGAAGATTAATATCATTCAGGGCCTTTAAATTTGTAAAAATTAATTATTTGCTTTTAACAGTAACTGATCTTCTGTTTTGAGACCAAGCTAGTGCAGAAGACTCTTTGCTTGCAGGTCTTTCTTTACCATAGCTAATTACTTTAATGCTAGATTTTGCAATGCCTTTAGACATTAAATAATCACTAACTGCATTCGCACGTCTTTCACCAAGAGCCAAGTTATATTCTCTAGTTCCTCGTTCGTCGGCATGACCTTCGATCACTACAGAGATTTTGCTGCTTTTGATGTAAGCTGCTTGCTTATCTAAAGTTGCTTTTGCAGCAGAAGTTAAATTTTTGCTGTTTGTTCCGAAGAACACTCTATCTGCAACACCTGTTGCTAAATATTTTACTGTATCCGTTCCAGTATAGACATCGCCTGCTGATGTTGACTTGGTAGTTTTAGTTGCAGTTGTTGAACACGCTGAAATTAAAATTCCTAGAGCAATTACTAAAAAAGTATTTTTTAAATTTTTAATTAACATTATTTACCTCTTCCAATATGATTAAACTTATAATGTATTTTTATCTAATACAGATTTTATTAGCAACAATAAAATACTCAATTATCCACTAAATTGTTTTATTTTGATAATAAGCCAGACCAGGCAGGATCTGATGCGTCCGTTAAAGTTTTAATTTTTCGCTCATTGTACCCGGTCAAATCTATAGACCATAATGAAGAGCTGCCACCAATTCCTGATTTTCCGGATTTGGTCTCTCTATAAAAAATAAGCACTCTTCCATTAGGTGACCAGGAAGGAGCTTCTTGATAATAATTCTGTGTTAGCAGTCTTTCTCCCGAACCATCGCTTCTCATTACTCCAATATAAAAACTTCCTTTATAAATTTTAGTAAAAGCAATCAAGTCTCCTCTGGGAGACCAGACGGGCGTTCCGTACAAGCCTTCCCCAAATGATATTCGTTTAGCATTGGAGCCATCGCTTCTCATTACATAGATTTGTTGAGCACCGCTTCGGTCCGAATTAAAAGTAATGTATTTTCCATCAGAAGAGTAAGATGGAGATGTGTCAATAGATGGATGTGAAGTTAACTGCTCTACTACTCTCGTGGCTATATCCATAGAATAAATGTCAGAGTTTCCATCTTTTGCAAAACTCATGATGATCTTTTTTCCATCAGGAGAAAATCTAGGAGCAAAGGTCATGCCAGGAAAGTCTCCCACCACTTCTTGCATACCTGTTTCTATGTTGAGCAAATATACTCTTGGTAAATTTTTAAAATAAGACATGTAAGTAATCATTTGAGCGGTTGGATTAAACCTTGGTGTTAACACCAGCTCATTACCTAAAGTTAAGTACTTATTGTTAGCGCCATCCTGATCCATGATGGCCAGTCTTTTAACTCTTTGGGTTTTTGATCCTGTTTCGGCAACATAAATAATTCTCGTATCAAAATAACCAAGCTCACCAGTCATTCGTTCATAAATTTTATCGGAGATAATATGAGAAATTCTTCTCCAGCTACTGGGTGTTGCGAATAATGCCAAGCCTTCGATTTCTTTTCCAGCAATAACATCCCAAAGTCTAAATTCTACTCGTAATCTTTTTTTACTATCAATAACCAATTTTCCCGAAACCATAATCTGCGCTTTGATTAAAGCCCAATCTTGAAAAGTTGGCTTAACATGAGCAATATTAGGTGACTGGATGTAAGACTTTGGATCAATAATGTGAAAAAGACCCGATCTCTTTAGATTGTTAGAAATTAATTCTGGTATTTTTTCTTCTAGTTTTAATGCTTTGAGTTCAGCTGAAAATTTAGAAGGGTCTTCCATGTAAAATTTAGATATAGCCGCCGGTAAGGGCTCGAGATTACCTCTGGTAATATCAATTTTTACTAGGGCAAAACTCGCTTGTGTAAAAAAGAGAATTGAAAAAAAAGTTAAATAAAATTTTTTCATGTTTTTATGTTTATCCTTTTAACATTTCCTTTGCATCAAAATTAAGTTGGAGATCTTTCCATTTTTCATATCCTGTGGTTGGCATCTTTAAAGGATCGCACAACTTCACTGCTCGCAAAGCACTTTCCGCTAACACTTTGTAAAATCCTTGGCCTGGCTGGTTCATTCTTGCATGATCTAATATTTCTGAAGATGTGATGGAGCCATTGGGTCTTAATGTTAATCTAATTCTTACAAGTAAATTTTGATCAAAAGGAAGTCCTAAAGGAATATTCCAACATTTATAAATTTGTGCTTTGATAGCGTCTTCCTGACTCAAGGTAATTCCTTTATTGAGATCAACGGAGCTGTCTTGATTTTGGGTTAATTCTAGACTTTGTTTTTTTTGAATTTCTGCGGTTTCTTCCTTGGATTTGTCGATAAGAGCCGATATTTTGTTAGGATCAAACAACTCTTTCTTTTCAAATTCAGAAGACTGCCTATTAAGCTCTTTTATCTCTTCTGGGTTTTGCTTTTTCTTTTCCTCTTCGCTTTTGATCTTTAGCTTATCTGGAAGTGGAATGGCTTTTGGTTTTTCTTTCGGAGTTATTTTGGGTGGCGCTTGTTTAGTAACTACACGCTTTTCTTTTTCTTTTTTTATTTTTTCAATAATTTCTCTTGCCTTGGGAGCAAATGGAAGTTGAGTTTTTTCAGAAATTTGAATGATATCAATGGCAATTAACTGCTGAGCGGTAATGGGTTCTTTTTTTACAAAAGGCAAAGAAACAATCGTTGCAATAACAAAGACTACGTGGAAAAGGACGGACAGCGAAACACTTTTATACATTGGCTACCTTCTTGTTTCGGAAATAAGAGCTACTTTAGAAAATCCAGATCCTGACAGTTTGCCCATGATCTCCATGACTCTTCCGTAGTTAATATTTTTATCTCCTCGCACATAAATTCTTGTGTCGGTTCTATTTTTAGAAATTGCTAATAATTTAGGAACTAATTCGCTAAATCCAATTTTAGCATCTTGAATAAAAATTTCTCCTTTGGAATTAATCGACAAAGTTAATGGCTCTTTATCATCTGGTAAAGAATCTGCATCACTGTTTGGTAGGTTAACCGGAACTCCTACTGTTAACATCGGAGCTGTCACCATAAATACAATTAACAACACTAACATTACATCAACAAATGGCGTTACGTTAATATCGCTTATCAAAGATCTCGAGCGAGAGTTAGATTTTGAAAAACGAAATGCCATTTAAATGATTGTTAAAAAGCTCTGTGTAAAATTTTCTAATTTTTGGGTATATTTTCTAGAGTCGCTTGAAAACTTATTGTAAGCAACAACTGCAGGGATCGCTGCAAGTAGACCAAGCGCGGTAGCAAATAAAGCCTCAGCAATTCCAGGAGCCACAATTGCCAAGCTAGTGTTTCTTGAAATGGCGATAGATTGGAAAGAATTCATAATTCCCCATACCGTTCCAAACAAACCTATAAACGGAGCCACCGAACCTACTGTTGCAAGAAAAGTTAAATTCTTTTCATATTTTTCGACCTCTTTATCAATGGCAACATCCATTACTCTCTTAGTTCTTTCAATTAACTGTCCTTTACTCTTGGCATCTTGAGCGCATTCCATTCCGGCTCTAAAAACTACGATTAAAGGATTTTCGGAGTCGCCTTCTGTTTTTTTATAAAATTCACTGGCTGATCTGGAAGACCAGAACTGATCCTCTATTAATTCTGTTTCTTTGAATAATTTTTTGAAAATTTTAAATTTATCAATAATGAGCGCCCAAGAAAAAATAGAGGCTGCTATTAAAGAAAGTATTACAAACTTCACTACCAAATCTGCACGCATAAAAAGTGTGAAGATTGAAAAATCAGTAGTGCCCAAACTTGATGCTGCTGTTGCTGTGACTGGATCCATAATTATTTAGTAGCTTTGAATGTTGTCATTAATTTGTTCATTTTAGAACTACATAGGTTCGTTATTAAAGGCAACTTTTGAACAACTCCATAGCCTCTGGGTGCATTTTTTCAGGCCTACCTAGCTTATTCACGCATGCTAAAGTAATGGTTGCTTCGACTAAAAGCTCCTCTTCTTTCTTAACTGTCCAACAATCTACTTTATATACTTTTTGATTCATCACTAGTTTCACGGGGGATAAGCTTTTTAGCTCTGTGACAACGGTTAAATGATCCTCAAAATGGGCTGATTTTTTAAAAGCAATATCACAGTGGGATACCACTATTTGAAATCCGTATTTTTCATCTAACATTTTGTGCTTCAAGCCAAGACTATAAATCATTTCTGTTCTTGCTCGCTCTAAATGCTTTAGGTAGTTGGCGTAGTAGACAATACCACCTGCATCTGTGTCTTCGTAATAAACTCTTATATTTAACTCAAATTGTTTAGCCATGAAAACTCTCGTTAGAATAGTGATCGACAAAATATTTGCCGATTAAAATAGCGTCTGATTTGTTAGAATCCTTTTTTTTAGTTAACTGCGGAGATAAATCTGGAAACATTTCTATCACTTTAGTTCTGCTAGCGTCTTTTTCAGATCCTATTAAATTAAAATGCTTTTTCCATTTTACTGGTCGAATAAAATAAATAGCAATTCCCAGTGCAGAACATATTCCCTTAATAACACCAAAAGACTGTCCAAAGTTAAACATACTCGTCACCCCTTGACCAGGCATCGCACTTACCTGCTCGATAATGACAGAGGTTTGTTCCCTGTTTAGCATTCGAGATTTTATTTCATGAGCTAATTGCGCCGCATTCACCTGTCTCTTGTTTTTTTTACCCTCAATCATAGTCGGCATATCAAAAAAGTTAACAATTTTTTTATCTTCAAACACACTGATTGCCCCACTGACACCGGGATCTATTCCAAATACGATCAACCTTGCATCTCCTTTAGGATTTTTTCATCTACATCAAAATTGGTGTAAACATTCTGAACATCCTCATCGTCTTCCAGTAAATCAATGAAATCAATAATTTTTTCAAATGTTTCCTTGTTGATAGCAACAGTATTTTTAGGTTTCCAAATAATTCCCGCAAAACTTAAGTCTTTTATTTTTTTTTCTATAGAGGTTCTCACTTCATTAAAATTTTCTTTTTTGCAAAAAATTTCATGGTACTCCTCGCCGCTAACACAATCTTCCACTCCTGTCTCTAAAGCTTGAGCAAATATTTCTTCTTCTGAGATTAGTTCTTTTTTAATTTTAATTTGTCCTACTTCTTCAAATTGATAGGATACTGATCCTTCCACTCCTAAAGAAGAATCGCTTTTTTCAAACAAAGTACGTAAATTAGTAACCGTTCTGTTTTTGTTGTCTGTTAGCGCTTCTATAATAAATGCTACGCCCCCAGGACCAAAACCTTCGTACTGGCTTTTCTCATAATTAGAATCTTCGTTAGGACCTTGCGATTTTTTAATGGCTCTTAAAATATTGTCCTTTGGCATATTAGCTTCTCGCGCTGCCAGAACTGCTGATCTCAGTCTTGGATTGAAATCAGCATCTGGCAATCCTAGTTTTGCTGAAACGGTGATCTCTCTACTTAATTTAGAAAATAGTTTAGAGCGCTGCTTGTCTGCTTTTCCTTTTTTGTGCTTAATGCCCGCCCAATGCGAATGACCTGCCATATTATTTAAATTTTTTTGTTAAACGTCCGCCAATAATAATAGGTTCTATTTCTTTAGCCAGTCCCGTATTAACATCTCCCACCACGCGTACTCCTGTGATTGTACCCTCACCATTTGCTGGGGTGAGTCTTTCTGTTCTTTCTTCGGTAAAAAAACGCTTTAATGCTTTGTCGCTATCCATTCCTATAATGGAGTTATAATCACCGCACATTCCAGCGTCTGTTTGATAGGCCGTGCCGTGTTCTAATATTCTAAAATCTAATGTTGGTGTGTGCGTATGAGTTCCAACTACTAAGGTCGCCTTACCGTCTAAAAAATAGCCCATAGCTTGTTTTTCACTGGTGATTTCGGCGTGAATATCTACAAATAAAAAATCGAGATCTTTCTTTAGTTTGATATTTTTTATTTTTTCTTCGATAAAAGGAAAGACCGGATCTGTTTTTTTCATATACACATTTCCCATTAGATTCATCACTCCAATTTTAAAATTGTTTTTTTCATAAATTTCAAAACCACTTCCTGGAGTTCCTTCTCCAAAGTTCCACGGTCTCAATAATCTTTTTTCTTTTCGGATAAAATCCATAGTTTCTTTTTGGTCCCAAATATGATTTCCAGAAGTAATCACATCCACACCAACTGCAAAAAGCTCTTCACAAATAGCTTGTGTAATTCCGTAGCCACCTGCAGAATTTTCTCCATTGGCGATAACAAAATCTATTTTGTGAGACTTGATAATGTCTGGCAGTTTTTGAATAACCACATTTCTTCCGGCTCTGCCCATGATGTCGCCTAAAAACAAAAAATTCATTTTTTTAAAATACTACCCTCTTCTGTGATAATGCCTTTTAAAGCAACATCGTCTTTATTAATAGGGATTGCTTTTGTTTGTTGAAAAGAAAAAGCTACCCCATAAGTTAAAAAATTTTTATTTTTAGAAAGATATCTATCGTAATAACCTCTGCCATAACCCAAGCGGTTAAACTTCAAATCGTATGCGAGCAGTGGTGTCAAAAATAATTGTGGTACAATTTTTTTATTTTTTAATGATGGTTCTAATATTCCAAACTTATTTACATAGAGAGGCTCGTGTTCATTCCAAGTTCTGAATTCCATTTTGTTATTTTTTAAAACTACGGGCAAAGCAATGATGCATCTCTTTTTTAAAATTTGTAATACCGGATTGATATTCAGCTCGTGGTTAATGGGCTGATAAGCTCCTATGGTTTTTATTTTGTGACTCTTAATAACTGAGGATAGAAAAGAAACAACAATACTTACTTGAGATTCCGTAAGTTCAAAATATTTTTTACTACGTAATTTAATAAATTTTTTTCGTAGCTCCTGCTTCATTAAGGCTAATTAGCTTTGGATAAAAAATTGTTAATTGAATCGTTAACCTTAGTTAATACCTCAGAATAACTATTTTCATTTTGTGAAATCATTGCTTTAAGATTGGCCAACTCTTCATTTAAATTTCTCACTTCCCTGTCTCGATCGTCTTTATATTGTATGGATAAATCTTTAATTTCTTTAAATTTTACTTCTAGTTCTTTATTGTGGTTTTTGAATTTTTCCAAAGATGCCTTTAAGGTATAGACCTCATCCACTATTTGAATTGCTGTAATTAATAACAATTTCCCCTCACCAAGATTACCAAGGTCTGATTTTAATTGTTCGTATTTTTTATTTAATTCATTGGTAAGTTTTTCCAACTCTTGTTCTTGGCCGTCTTCGCAAGCCAATAGGTAATCCCTGCTATTAAATCGTACGTTTACATTTACCATTTTTGACCATCCAACATTTCATCCGTTTCTTGACTAAGCTCATCAATTTTTTTCACAACCGCTTCTTTTTTCTCTTCCGCTTCCGCCAGTTGGTACTTGGACACTTCTAGTTCACGCTCCATATCAGATATTTCATTTTTTAATTTTGTATTGTTGCTTTCAATTTCCTCAATTCTGCTTTTTAAATTGGCAGAGGATTGGTCTTCTAGGTTAATTCTTTCATGAAGGGTCCGTAAATTTTCTTTTAAGGAGATATTTTCATTTTCTAGTGTGGATAACTTTTGTCGAAGACTTGTTTTTTCCTGCTCCAGGTATTCTTTTAATTGCTCAAGATCTATAATCTTTTTTTTAGAATTTTGAACTAAATCAGTAATTGAATCTAATCTGGATAATGAACTAAATAAGTGTTCTTCTTTGTCTTTTAGTTTATTCATCAGTTTTAATATCTGTTTATTTATCTTTTTATTTATACAACAAAGTATTATTAATTTCGACAACCAAAGTCTGAAGAGTTTTAATGAAAAAAGTTACACACTCCGATCTAGCAAATGCAATCCGTTTTTTATCAATAGATGCGGTGCAAAAAGCAAATTCAGGACATCCGGGAATGCCCATGGGTATGGCCGATGTATGTGCGGTTCTTTTTAAAAACTTTTTAAAATTCGATCCTGGTAATCCTGAGTGGATTAATCGAGATCGATTCGTTTTGTCAGCGGGACATGGCTCTATGCTTCTATACTCACTTTTATATTTAACTGGATATAAAAGTATCTCATTAGAAGACATTAAGAAATTTAGACAACTAGATTCTATTTGTGCAGGACATCCTGAGTATGAAAAAGGAACTGGAATTGAAACAACCACGGGACCCTTGGGTCAAGGTGTTGCCAATGCGGTTGGTTTTGCTATTTCAGAAGAAATTTTAAAATCAAAAAAAGGAAAAGATGTGTACGATCACAAAACATATGTGATTGCAGGAGATGGTTGTCTCATGGAAGGAATAAGTCATGAAGCTTTAAGCTTGGCTGGTCATTTAAAGCTTAAAAATTTAATAATGTTTTTTGATAACAATTCCATATCTATCGATGGACCGACAAGTCTTGCCGTTTCTGATAACTATAAAAAAAGATTTGAGGCTTATGGGTGGGATTATATTGACATTAATGGTCACAATGAAAAGCAAATATTTAAAGCTATAAAAAAATGTCAAAATGCAAAAAAACCAACGGTCATATCTTGTAAAACTGTAATTGGATTTGGCTCTCCCAATAAATCAGGAAAATCTTCTGCTCACGGCAGTCCTCTTGGAGATGAGGAGATAAATTTAGTAAGAAAAAAATTAAAATGGAAGTATGGGCCATTTGAGATACCACAAGAAATATTAAATGAATGGAGAGCCATTGGCGCAAAAGGTGCTAAGGAAAGAAAGCGTTGGCAACAAAAGGCAAATAACAAAATAAACAAACTGTCCAATAGTGATTCAAAACTATTTGATAAAATTTTTTCTACTGCAAAAGCAGCTGCTATCAAAGATGCAAAACCAACCGCTACGAGAAAATCTTCTGAAGATATTTTAACTTTATTAACTGCGGAAATACCGGAGCTTATAGGTGGATCTGCAGATCTAGCTGGGTCCAATAACACCAAAACCAAAAGTCAAAAAATTATTAAACCCGGTGATTTTTCAGGAAGCTATATTCATTATGGTGTAAGAGAGCACGCAATGTGCGCGATCATGAACGGTATTGCTTTGCACGATAATCTAATTCCGTACGGCGGTACCTTTTTAATTTTCAGCGATTATTGCAAACCATCCATTAGATTGTCTGCCTTAATGAAGCAAAGAGTGGTCTATGTTATGACCCACGATTCTATTGGTCTTGGAGAAGATGGACCAACCCATCAGCCTATTGAGCAGCTTGCTGGCTTAAGAGCTATACCCAATCTAAATGTGTTTAGACCAGCTGATACCACAGAAACTATTGAATGTTGGGAGCTTGCCCTTCAACAAAAAAAAACTCCGAGCGTTCTATCGCTTACTAGACAAAATTTAATTCCGGCAAGAAAAGAATTTAGCAAACAGAATAAATGCGCATACGGTGCTTACGAAATTCTTCGAACTAATTCCAAAATAGATTTAACTATTATCGCTACAGGTTCAGAAGTGGAATTGGCAGTAGAAGCAAGTCAAGGATTAGCAAAAGAGAATATTCACTGCAAAGTGATATCTATGCCTTGCCAAGAATTATTTGATGGTCAAAGCGATTCTTATAAAAACAATATTCTCCATGAGACAATTGCTAAAATTTCTATTGAAGCGGCATCGACAATGGGATGGAAAAAATACACCGGAAATCAAGGAAGAGAGCTAGGTATTGATACTTTTGGAAAAAGCGCTCCCTATAAAAAAATATATGAACATTTTAAATTAACTAGTAATAATATAATTAAACAAGCAAAAGAAATTTTAAAGAAATAATGATTAAAGTAGCAATTAATGGTTTTGGAAGAATTGGAAGAATGGTTCTCCGGTCTATCATTGAAAATAAAATAAAATCTATCAAAGTTGTAGCCATCAACAATAGGGCCGATACTGGCACTAGTGCTTTCTTGTTAGAAAAAGACACCATTCATGGAAATTTAAACATGTCTGTACAATTTGATAAAAAAAGCATCAAGGTAGCTGGTCAAAATATTTTATGTTTTCACGAAAGCGATCCAGAAAACTTACCTTGGAAAAAACTGGGTGTTGATATTGTTTTTGAGTGTACTGGTAAATTTAATTCTAAAGAACAATCTAGCAAACATTTATTAGCTGGAGCAAAAAGAGTATTGGTTTCTGCTCCTTGTAAAAATGCAGACCAAACTATTGTTTATGGAGTGAATGAGAAAAAAATATCTTCTAAAGATAAAATTATCTCCGTTGCTTCCTGCACAACAAATTGTTTAGCGCCACTAGCATATGTCATGGACAAGCACTTTTCTATAGAGAGAGGTTACATGACTACAATTCACTCTTACACTAGCGATCAAAGATTACTGGATAACTCTCACAAAGATTTACGTAGAGCCCGAAGTGCTCCTAACTCTATGGTACCGACAAGCACGGGTGCCGCAACTTCTTTGGGTTTGATTTTACCAAATCTCAAAAATAAGATAGATGGAATATCTATCAGAGTACCCACACCTAATGTTTCTTTAGTTCAGCTTTCGTTTACTGCTAAAAAGAAAATGGATGAAAGATTAATCAATTCAGCCTTAGAAAAAGCCAGCAAAACTTACTTAAAAAATGTACTGGGAATTAGCGACCAGCCTCTGGTTTCTTCCGATTTTAACCACGATCCAAGATCATCTATAGTGGATACTTTGTTAACTAAAGTTGTAGACGGAAAAATTGCAACGGTATTTGCCTGGTACGATAATGAATGGGGTTTTTCTAATCGAATGGTTGATCTTGCCTTGTTTTTAAAGAAATAATTAAAGAGTAATGCAGCAGCTAAGACTTCTAGATAAAAATAAAGACATTAAAAATCTAAAAATATTACTAAGGGTAGACTTTAATGTTCCCCTTCAAAACCAGGTGGTCTCGGATTCTACCAAAATCACAAAAGTCAAACATATCATAACAAATCTACTGCATAGAGAAGCTATTGTGGTGCTATGCTCACACTTGGGAAGACCCCAAGTAAAGGGCAAAGATGGTTTTTCTCTAGCCCCCATTAAAATTGCTGCTGAAAAAATTATAGGACAGGACATTTCTTTTATCAAAGAAGATTTTAAAAAAAATATCACTGAAGAAATAAGCAAAAATAAAAAACTATTTTTATTAGAAAATTTACGCTTTGATCCTG
Organism: uncultured Pelagibacteraceae bacterium; assembly: GCA_963925905.1. GTDB lineage: Bacteria > Pseudomonadota > Alphaproteobacteria > Pelagibacterales > Pelagibacteraceae > IMCC9063. The sequence goes on along the minus strand of CAWUVR010000014.1, from coordinate 1,667 downwards.
GAGAAGAAAAAAATAGTGATCATTTTTCCAAAACCCTGGCCGATCTTTGCGACATATATATTAATGAGGCATTTTCCTGCTCTCATAGACAGCACGCTTCTATTCATGGAATTACAAAATATGCAGATTCCTATGCTGGTGAAACCATTCAGGAAGAGCTCATTGCATTAAATTCTATTATTTCCGATACGCAAAAGCCTGTTGCTTGCTTAATAGGAGGATCTAAAATTTCTACCAAAATAGATTTGATTACCAATCTTCTACCAAAAGTCAACTTTATGGTTATTGGTGGAGCGATGGCCAACAATTTTCTTCAATACAAAAAATACAAAGTGGGAAAATCTAAAATAGAAGACCATATAGATACCACCGTAGAAAACATAATAAACGAAGCAATTAAAAACAAATGTGAATTAATTTTGCCCACGGACGTGGTTACTGCAAAAACTTTTGGAGATAAGGGAGAGAACAAGTCCTTAGATCAAATTGAAGATGACGATATGATTCTGGATATCGGAAAAGAAACAACCAGCAATATTCTGAATATATTAAAGAAGTCTAAAACTGTTTTTTGGAATGGCCCATTTGGCTTTTTTGAAAAAAATAATTTTGCAAACGGCACAAACGAAATATCAATCGCCATTTCTGAATTAACGCAGCAGGGAAAATTAATTTCTATTGCCGGTGGTGGCGATACTTTTGCTGCTATCAAAAAATCTAAAAAAGAAAATGACTTCACCTACATATCCACAGCTGGTGGGGCGTTTCTAGAGTGGTTAGAGGGAAAAAAGCTTCCCGGACTAAAAGTTCTTGAAATTAAAAATTAAATTAATATAGCTTAGTTCCATGAGTATTGAAAAAATCGCCCTACAAATGCTTGCTAATGGAAAAGGCATTCTCGCTGCAGATGAGAGCACAGGAACTATGACTAAAAGACTAGATGCTGTAAAAGTGCCATCTACTCAAGAAAATAGATTAAATTTCAGAGAAACGCTTTTCTCTTCAAAAAAAGCTAGCTCTTATATTAGTGGGGTAATTTTGTATGACGAAACTCTTAGACAGATGTCTAGCAATGGAACTTCTGTTGTCGAACTTTTAAATAAACAAAACATATTGCCAGGAATTAAAGTAGATGCCGGAACCAAACCGTTGGCAGGATCTCCTAACGAGCTGATGACGGAAGGATTAAATGGACTAAAAGAACGACTAAAAGAATACTACGACTTGGGTGCACGATTTACAAAATGGAGAGGGGTTTACAAAATATCAAAAAATTTTCCTAGCAAAGCTGCCATACTAGAAAATGCTCGTTCGTTGGCTGCATATGCTGCACTTGTTCAAGAAGCAAACATGGTTCCCATTGTTGAGCCAGAAGTTTTGATGGATGGAAGTCATGATATAAATAGATGTTACGATGCTACTTCTGAGGTTTTGCAAGAATGCTTTGTTCAGTTAAAGAATGCAAAAGTGAATCTTAGAGGAATTGTTTTAAAACCAAATATGATTTTAAATGGATCGGAATCTGGGGCTGCAAACGAAACAGCGTTAGTTGCTGCAAAAACTTTAGAGTGTTTAAAAAACAATGTTCCAGAAGAAGTTCCTGGAATTGCTTTTCTTTCTGGTGGTCAAAGTGAAATAGAGGCTACCAAAAATTTAAACGAAATTAA
>CAWUVR010000013.1:0-7140 GCA_963925905.1 uncultured Pelagibacteraceae bacterium | reverse complement strand
AGCTAAACTCCTTCTATGCGGTCTGTTTATATTAGGCCACTCCACTTCGTTTATGGAAGTGATGCTAAAGATCAGCTTAAAAAAAAGATAGCTTTGCCTATATGTGGCAATACCTCCATCGCCTTTGCAGCAATAGAAATTCTTAATAAAAAAACCAATACAAAACAAACCTTAACCGTTTCTCAAATTTCAAAAATAAAAGGAAAAGATAAAAAGCAAATTATTAACGATTTATCCCAAATTACAAAAAAAAGAGATTCTATTTTAAATTTAAATCTTTCTAAATCTGTTCTCATGGGAGTGTTGAATGTGACCCCGGATAGTTTTTCCGATGGAGGGAAATTTTACAAAACGAAACTAGCAGTACAACATGCAAAAACCATGCTCCAACAAGGAGCCCATATTATTGATGTCGGTGGGGAATCTACTAGACCAGGTGCAAAACTAATTTCAGAAGAAGAAGAATGCAGAAGAGTCATTCAAGTAATTAAAAAAATAAAAAAAATTAGAAACAATATAGTTTCTATAGACACAAGAAAATCACTGGTCATGAAAGCGGCAGTTATAGCAGGAGCCAAGATTATTAATGATGTATCCGCATTGGATTTTGATCCTAATGCAAAAGAGGTTGTCGCTAAATTAAAAAAACCAATTATTTTAAATCATTCTCAAGGCACACCGGAAACCATGCAAAAGAATCCTAACTATAAAAATATTTTAATAGAAATTTATGATTATTTTGAAGAAAAAATTAAACAATTAGAACAAAAAGGATTGAGAAGAAAACATATCATTCTAGATCCAGGTATTGGATTTGGAAAAAATGTTCAGCACAACTTAACTTTAATGAACAAGATTTCTTTTTTTCATTCTTTAGGTTGCCCGCTGATGCTTGGGCCATCTAGGAAAAGTTTTATCGGTAAAATTATGGGAAAAAAAGACAGCATATCAAGACTTGGTGGCACGATATCATCGGTAATAATTGGTGCGAACCAAGGAGTTCAATTTTTTAGGGTGCATGATATAAAAGAAATTAACGAAGCGTTATCAATCAATTCAGCACTATACAGTATCTAATGAAAAAATATTTCGGCACAGACGGAATTAGAGGAGTGGTCAACCAGGGCAGTATTACCGGTGAAAACTTTTATAAATTTGGTTTAGCTGCGGGAAGTTTTTTTAAAGTTAAAGATAAAAAAAAACATTTAGCAATTATTGCAAAAGACACAAGAATATCTGGATACATGCTGGAACCAGCTTTAGTCTCAGGACTAACCTCTGCTGGTATGCACGTAATTACTTTTGGTCCCATACCTACTAATGCACTAGCAATGTTAACCAGATCCATGAAAGCGGATATAGGAATTATGATTACCGCATCTCACAATTCTCACACAGATAACGGTCTAAAAATTTTTGGACCTGATGGTTTAAAATTATCAGACAAAGTAGAAAAAAAAATTGAGAAACTAATTGATGAGAAACAATCAAAATTATTAGTTCCGGTGGAAGAATTGGGAAGAGTAAAAAGATTGGAGGACGGAAATGCAAGATATATTGAAATTTTAAAAAGCAATTTTCCTGCAAGCTTTACTTTAAATGGAATGAAAGTAGTTATCGATTGCGCCAATGGTGCTGGTTACAAAGCTGCCCCACAAATATTGCAAGAACTAGGAGCAACTGTTTACCCCATCGGTATTGATCCTGACGGAATGAATATTAATAAACAATGCGGATCTACTCACCCAGAATCCATGCGCCAAGCTGTAAAAAAACACAAAGCAGATCTGGGAATAGCATTGGACGGAGACGCAGATAGATTAATTTTGTGTGATGAGCAGGGAACCATTGTGGATGGAGATCAGATCATCGGAATGATCGCAACCAGATGGCATAACAAAAAAATACTCAAAGGCGGAGTAGTTGGAACGTTAATGAGCAATCTTGGATTAGAACAGCATTTTAAAAAACACAATATTAAATTTGTAAGAGCTGATGTGGGCGATCGTTATGTCAAAGAAACAATGCAACAAATGAACTATAATTTAGGTGGTGAACAATCGGGCCATGTTATTTTGGGAGACTTCACAACTACAGGAGACGGCTTGCTAGTTGCTTTGGAAATTTTATTTTCCATGAGAAAAGGAACTAAAGCTAGTAAATTATTAAGAGTGTTTAAACCAGTTCCGCAAATTTTAGAAAATAAAATTGTTAACAATAAAAATATTATTAATAGCAAATCTTGCCTTGCAGCTATTAAAAAAGCAGAAAAATTATTAGGAGATAAGGGAAGATTGTTGGTAAGAAAATCTGGAACAGAACCTAAAATCAGAATTATGGGTGAATGCCATGACAAAAAATTATTAGCTAAAGCTATTAGCATCGTATCCAAATCCATTTAGTGAAACCAAGAACTAAAATTTTAATTATTGCAGGATCAGACTCGTCTGGTGGAGCCGGCATTCAAGCAGATATCAAAACAGTAACTGCACTAGGTGGTTATGCCATGACCGCGGTTACAGCTATTACCGCTCAGAACACAACGGGGTTAGCATCTATTGTAGCTATTCCACCTAAAGAAATTGCAAAACAAATACTATTTACCGCAAAAGATATTAAGCCCGATGCGATCAAAATAGGCATGCTTCACTCTAGGGAAGTTATTAAAGAAGTTTTAAGCTCTTTAAAAAAAATAAAAAATAACAGAGTAGTGCTTGATCCGGTTATGGTGGCCAAAGGTGGGGCTAAATTGATTAACGATCAGGCAGTGTATGCTTTACGAGATAAATTAATTAAGGAAGTTTTTTTAATTACTCCCAACATTCCAGAAGCCGAAGTATTGATAGGAAAAAAAATAAGAAACTTGGACGAAATGATTCTCGCCGCGTACACTCTTATTCATTTAGGAGCTAATAACGTTTTATTAAAAGGCGGTCATCTCCAAGGATCCTTGGTCCAAGATATTTTAGTGAATCAAAAAGAATTGCACATATTTAAAAATAAAAAAATCATTACCAAGAATACACACGGCACCGGATGCACATTATCTTCAGCTGTAGCGACCTTTTTAGGCTGTGGAAAACCTTTATATAAAGCGTGTGAACTTGGAATTGATTATGTTAATGACTCCATCAGATCTAATCTCAATTATGGAAAAGGTCATGGACCAGTTAATCACTTAACTTCCATAGAATTAAGCAAGAAATTTAAATAGATGAAAAATATTGTAGTAGTAGGTTCTCAGTGGGGAGATGAAGGAAAAGGAAAAATCGTCGACTGGTTATCTGAGCAAGCAGATGTCGTGGTTAGATTCCAAGGCGGACATAATGCGGGACACACTCTAGTCATCGACGGCAAAGTATATAAATTAAAATTATTACCATCAGGAATTGTTAGGCAAGATAAAATATCTATTATTGGAAATGGAGTAGTCGTGGATCCGTGGGCGTTCCTAGATGAAATTAAACAAATTCAAAAGCAAGGAGTACGCGTAGATGAGAGTAATCTTATTTTAGCTGAAACTGCTAATTTGATTATGCCATTTCATAGAGAGATGGATGAGATTAGAGAAGACTTGGCAGGTAAAGGAAAAATTGGAACCACCCGAAGAGGAATTGGACCTGCTTATGAAGACAAGGTAGGACGACGTTCGATCCGCGTGATGGATTTAAAATCAGAAACTAATTTATCTAATCGTTTAGAGGTAGTCCTTGCTCACCACAATGCGATCAGAAAAGGATTGAAGAAAAAAGAATTTAAAAAAGAAGAATTAATGAAAGATCTTCTCAAGATTGCTCCTGAAGTGTTAAGATTTTCTCAACCGGTATGGAGAAAGATGGATCAATTTAGAAGTGAAGGTAAAAAAATATTATTTGAAGGCGCGCAAGGAATTTTACTTGATGTCGATCATGGAACTTATCCTTATGTAACTTCATCGAATACGGTAGCGGGTGCTGCTGCCATTGGCACAGGATGTGGTCCCAATGTAATTGATTATGTACTTGGAATTACCAAGGCCTACACTACTAGAGTGGGAGAAGGTCCTTTTCCAACCGAATTAAAAGATGAAACAGGAGAATTGTTAGGAAAACGTGGAAATGAATTTGGAACGGTAACGGGAAGAAAAAGACGTTGCGGTTGGTTTGATGCAGTTCTAGTAAGACAAACAGTTAAAATTTCTGGAATCAACGGTATCGCATTAACAAAGCTAGATGTTTTAGACGCTTGTGATGAAATTAAAATGTGCGTCGAGTATGATCTAGATGGAGAAAAGCTAGATTACTTGCCAGCTGCTGCAGAAGATCAGGCAAGAGTAAAACCAATTTACAAAACATTTAAAGGTTGGATGAAGAGCACTATGGGAGTTAGAAACTATGAAGAGCTACCCCAAGAAGCAAAAGTGTACTTATGTGAACTGGAAGACTTTATTGGAACTAAAATTTCAAGCATATCCACAAGCCCTGAGCGAGAAGACACAATTCTAGTCGAAAATCCTTATAATCTTTAATTGATAGATAGTTGTTTTGGCTGCTTAATGTTTTCAAGCATAGCCTTTTGAACTTTGTCAAAAGCCCGGTTCTCAATTTGACGAATTCGTTCTCTACTGACTTTGTATTTTTGACTCAATTCTTCTAAAGTTTTAGGTTCATCAATGAGTCTGCGGTCATATAGAATTTCTTTTTCTCTTTTATCTAATACATGTAGCGCATTTTTTAATAACTCTTTTCTTTGATCAATTTCTTGTTTTTGTGAGATTTGCAATTCCTGGTCTGCATCTTCATCTACTACCCAGTCCTGCCATTCCGCATCACCTTCTTCATTGCCCACAGGAGCATTTAAAGAATATTCATGACCTGCTAGTCGTTGGTTCATGGAAACCACCTCATCTTCTCTAACATCTAATTGAGTAGCAATTTGAGTGACATGCTCAGGTAACATATCTCCTTGCTCTGCAGCAAAGATTTGGTTTTTGATTTTTCTTAAATTAAAAAATAATTTCTTTTGCGCTGATGTAGTTCCAATCTTAACCAAACTCCAAGAACGCAATACATATTCTTGAATAGAAGCTTTAATCCACCACATGGCATAAGTGGTAAGTCTAAATCCTTTTTCTGGATCAAATTTTTTAACTGCTTGCATCAGTCCAATGTTTCCTTCTGAAACTAATTCACTGACCGGAAGACCATAACCACGATAACCCATAGCAATTTTTGCAACCAAACGTAAATGGCTAGTTACTAATTTGTGAGCTGCTTCCTTGTCTCCTTTTTCACGCCAATTTTTTGCAAGTACATATTCTTCTGCAGCATCGAGCATGGGAAATTTTCTAATTTTAGCTAAATAGGAAGCAAAACTTCCCTCAGGGGTAAGTACGGGTAGATTAGCTTTGCTCAAATCTTTGCTCATATCCTTATTATTATGTAATTTTTAAAACTTAAAAATCAAGAGGTTGGTTTCCAAGTTTTTTTAACATTTTCTGTAAGTTTAACAAATCTTTAGGCAATTTTGTGGTGAAAAACAATTCTTCCTCTGTTTTCGGATGAATAAAGCCTAAGGATTGGGCATGAAGGGCTTGAAAATTTATTCCTTCAATTATTTTTTGTAATTCTGGATCAATATCTCGGATCTTTCTCATTTTGCTTCCATACATCTGATCTCCCAAAATAGGATTTTTTTTGTGAGCTAAGTGAACTCGAATTTGATGGGTTCGTCCTGTTTCTAATTTGCATTCTACCAAACTAATATCAGGAAGATGCGTTCCTTTATAAATTTCTAAGGTGGTATAATTGGTGATCGCAACTTTACCAGCTCCCACATCAGCACTCATTTTTTGCCTATTGTATCTACTGCGCCCTATGAGAGTTTCAATTCTTCCATGGATAGGTTTCATCATTCCCCAAACAAAAGCCAGATAGGTACGTTGAGTTGTGTGTTCTTCAAATTGTTTCGCAAGTTCATTGTGAGCAATATCATTTTTTGCAACCACTAATAAACCAGAGGTGTCTTTATCAATTCTGTGAACAATTCCAGGTCTTAGCTCTCCATTAATTCCAGATAAGTTTCCTTTGCAGTGATGCAAGAGTGCATTGACTAAAGTACCATCAGGGTTACCAGCTCCTGGATGAACCACCATGCCGATGGGCTTGTTGATTACTAATAAATCATCATCTTCATAAACAATTTCCAATGGAATGTTCTGAGGCTTGATATCTGTGGCAACAGCTTCAGGTACAGAAAGCTCAATCTCATCACCAAAATTTACTTTTTTTGAACTTTCGTCAATAGGATTTCCATTTACCAGCAGAGCCCCTTCTTTAATTAGTTTGTTAATTTTAGTTCTGCTAAAAGAAGGTAATTCTTTCACAATAAAATGGTCCACGCGTTTAGCATTTTGTTCTTCAGAAACTGTAAAGTTGTATTTTTTATTTGGCATTATCTTGTTATACTACCTTTATGGTCTTGTAGTGAAATGGATATCATTCTTGTCTTCGAAACAAGCGTTTTAGGTTCGAATCCTAACAAGACCACCAAAGTTATTCACCCACATTAATTAAACTACCCTTCACCTTAGCGCTTTTAAAAGATTGGTAAAAAGTAAGAAGAGCCACACCAAGGTAAACCACATTCAGCATAAGCGCATAATAAATATTTGAATAGTTGATGGTGTGATTAATTAATATTGATCTTGTTTCTTCAAAAATATGTGCAAGTGGCAGTGCCAAAGCAATGGGTTGTAACCAAGCGGGTAAAATTTCAACAGGATAATAAATGCAGCCAATCGGAGCGATAAAAAATAAACTGGCCCAGGCAATGTTTTCAAAAGAGGGGCCAAATCTTACTAGACCAGAGGTGACTAGTAAGCCCAAAGTAATTCCAAAAATATAAAGACTAAGAAGCAGTAAAATAAGAGGGTAACCAAGCTCAAGTAGTGAGATCCCAAACAAAGGAATAGCAATCAATACTGCAGGCACCAATCCAATTAGGGTTCGCAGTAGTGCAGTGCAGGTTAGGGCAATGACAATCTCGCCAACCTTTAAAGGAGAAACAAACAAATTAATTAAATTTCTGCTCCAAATTTCTTCTAAAAATAACATGTTATAACTAATGCTAGACCTGAATAAAAAGTCATAGAGAATTGCA
>CAWUVR010000012.1:0-3439 GCA_963925905.1 uncultured Pelagibacteraceae bacterium | reverse complement strand
AAAAATATTTAATTCGCAAGATAGAAAAAGCATTAGAGGAATTATTAATCAATTAGAAATTCCAGAAACAATGGGATTGATTGTAAGAACTGCTGGTGCAAAAAAAACACAAAATGAAATTAAAAATGATCTCGATATACTCATTCAGGTATGGGAAGAGATAAGGCAAAAAACAATCACTTCTAATGCCCCCACTTTAATACATGAGGAGGGTGATGTGATTTACAGAACAATAAGAGATTTTTTTAGCAACGACATAACTGAAGTAATAATAGATGGAGAGGCTGGTTACGATAAAGCTAAAAAATATGCTGGGATTATTGCTAAAGAACAAGTTAAAAAAATTAAAAAATATAGAGGAAAAGTTCCATTATTTCATTCGAAGGGTATTGAAAAATATTTAAATGATATTTTTGAACCAAGAATTACTCTAAAATCAGGTGGCTATTTAATAATAAACCAAACAGAGGCGCTTGTTGCAATTGATATTAACTCTGGAAAATCAACAAAAGAAAGAAATATTGAAAAAACAGCTCTGACTACTAACATTGAATCGGCAACGGAAATTGCCCGACAAGCTAAACTTAGAGACTTGGCTGGTTTAATCGTGATTGATTTTATTGATATGGAAAACTACTCAAATCGTAGATTGGTAGAGAAAAAATTAAAGGAATCTTTGCGTACTGACAAAGCGCGTGTGCAGGTTGGGAAAATAAGCAGCTTTGGCTTACTTGAGATGACTAGGCAAAGATTAAGAGAAAGCTCCATTCAATGGAGAACAATCCTTAGTGTAGAATCTTTTTCTCAAAAAATACTTAAATTAATTGAAGAAAAAATATTTTCTTTACCGAAAGTCAAGACCGTATCTGTTGACCTTCCTAAAAAAATTATTGATTACATAAAAACAAATATGCATGAAGAAGTTAGTTTTTTTGAGAAAAAATTTAAATTTAAAATAGATTTTGTAATTAATGCTGATTTTCTATCTGGAGATTACAAAATAGCTTTTAAGAATATAAAAAACATAGAAATTGAAGAGATTAAAAACGAGCCGGACACTTCTGTTGAAGAAAGCGTTAGACCGGCAAGAATAGTCGTAGAGGAGAGTGAAGATTCCGAAAGTCCAGAAAAAAAACCTTTTCGTAAAAAAAAGTTTTTTAATAAAAAAAGAAAATTTTTCAAAAAAAGAGGATTTAAAAAAGAGCCTGGCAACGATAAGGAAGCTACCAATGATAAAGAAGCGAGTGGCGGTAAGGAAGTAGCTTAGTTATTAATTTTTCCTGCGATTGGAGAGGATGCTGATGCTATATTTATTTTGTCCATTCTGCCTGAGAGAAAACATTGCCTCCCTGCTATAACCGCATTCTTCATAGACTCTGCCATCATAAGAGGATTTTTTGCTTTAGCTATAGCTGTATTAACCAGAACACCGTCGCAACCTAACTCCATAGCAATAACAGCGTCTGATGCCGTTCCAATTCCTGCATCAACAATAACGGGAATCTTTGATTGTTTTTTTATAATCTCAATATTCAGTTTGTTCGGTATGCCCTGTCCAGATCCTATTAAAGATCCAAGAGGCATTACAGCTACAACACCAATGTCTTCTAGCTGCTTACAAGCAATAGGGTCATCAGAGCAATAGACCATAACCTCAAATCCTTCTTTAACTAAAATTTTTGCAGCTCCTATTGTTTCTTGCATATTAGGATATAAAGTTCTTTCATCCCCAAGAACCTCCAGTTTAACCAAGTTCCATCCACCACTTTCTTTTGCGAGACGTAAAGTTCTTAAGGCATCTTCTCCAGTATAGCAGCCTGCTGTATTGGGAAGATATGTGATTTTTTTTGGATCAATAAAATCCATCAACAAAGGTTCTTTTGCATTTGTAACATTAACCCTTCTAACAGCAACGGTAACCAGATCGGCTCCGGATGCTTTTACCGCATCAGCTGTTTCTTGGAGATCCTTATATTTTCCAGTGCCAACAATTAATCGAGAATTAAAAGTTCTATGTCCTATTTTAAAACTATCCATGTCTTAACCGCCTCCAATAAAAGTTACAATTTCAACGACATCTTTATTAACAACCGTTGTATTGGAATATGTTTGTTTGGAAACAACAGTTTGATTTAATTCTACAGCTACTTTGTTTTTGTCTATTGATAGTTTCTTTAAAAGCTCTTCAACGCTCAAGTTTTCTTCGAACTTATGAGTTTCCCCATTTAATTGTATTTCTATCATTTTTATTATAATTAGTGTCTAAACTTATATGGCCTTAAAAATACAAATTATCAATGGTCCAAATTTAAATTTATTAGGAAAAAGAGAGCCTGATATTTATGGACATCTCACATTGGAGCAAATCAAAACCGAAGTTGAAAGGCATGCTGAAAAGAAAAGCATTTCAATAGATTTTTACCAATCCAATATTGAGGGAGAGATAGTTAATAAAATTCAAGAAATATCCGAAACTATGAATGGTCTTATAATAAATGCTGCTGCATTTACCCATACATCCGTGGCTATTCTTGATGCCCTGAACACACTGAGCATTCCAAAGATTGAGATTCATATTTCTAACATTTTTGCTAGAGAAGAGTTCAGACACAAGTCTATGATCAGCAAATCAGTGAATGGAATTATTTGCGGTTTTGGATTAAATAGCTATATTTTAGCAGTTGATGCGGTAGAAAATATTATTAAAAATGAAAATAGATAAAGATTTAATTAAAAAACTAACAGAGTATCTTAATGAGTTTGGCCTGACCGAGCTCAGCTATTCAGATGGAAATATTACTGTAAAGGTTGGAAAAGGTAGCAAACAAACTGTAGCTACTGCCTCTCCTGTGGTTGCTAACAAGGAAGCAAAAATTACAGAAGATCCATCTATTCATGTAGTCAAAAGTCCAATGGTTGGAACCGCCTACTTGTCTGCAGAGCCTGGTGCAAAACCGTTTGTTTCTATTGGTGATAAGGTAAAGAAGGGTTCTACTATTTTAATTATCGAAGCCATGAAAACAATGAATCATATTCAGGCAACAGCAGATGGTGAAATTAAAGAGATGTGCGTTACAGATGGTGAAGCCATTGAGTACGATCAGGTTCTCGCTAAAATAAAATAAAAATGATTAAAAAAATATTAATTGCCAACAGAGGTGAGGTGGCGGTTAGGATTATTCGTGCATGCAAAGAACTTGACATAAAAACTGTTGCTGTTCATTCAAATGTTGATCATGAATCTATGCACGTTCAATTAGCTGATGAAAGTATCTGCGTAGGACCCCACAAAGCTCAAGACAGCTATTTAAACATTCCAGCTTTAATATCGGCTTTTGAAATATCAGGTTCGGATGCGATTCATCCTGGTTATGGATTTTTATCAGAAAACTACAATTTTGTTAAAATTTTGGAAGATCATAAAATTAAATTTATCGGC
>CAWUVR010000011.1:0-7575 GCA_963925905.1 uncultured Pelagibacteraceae bacterium | reverse complement strand
AGAATACAAATTTTGGTGAGTGGTATGCCGGAGTTGAATTTGCCCCAGAAGGAAAACCATTTACGGTTGGTGCAAAAATTTACCAAAATGATGCTGGAGAAAATTTACAAACAACTGAATTTTCTGCAAGTTACGACACTGGAGTAGTTGCTTTATCAGCCGTCATGGGAGATGCGGAAAAAAGTAATGAGTATTGGAGTGTGACTGCCAGTAAAGAAATAGCAGGATTAGAACTTGCTTTAACTTATTCTGATAACGAACAAGATACAGCAGACGTTACCAAAGATAAGGAATACTTAACCCTAACGGTGTCAAAATCATTTTAATTAATTTAAATTAATTAATAAATTAAAACCCCAGATTTAAAACCTGGGGTTTTTTTTGTTCAAAGCTATATTTCTAAGGGATTGTTATTTTGCGACCAAAATAACAATAACGCCCAAAGCAAAAACTGCAATTCCAAGCACTTCTATAAAACTAATTTTTTCTTTAAAATAATATCTAGAAGCTATGTAGCTAAACAATAATTCAATTTGTCCAACCGCGCGTACAATTGCTGCTTGAACTAAGGTGAATACATAAAACCAAGACAAGGTTGTTACAAAACCACAAAAACCAGCGGCAACACATTGCCATTTATTCTCGTACATTTTTTTAAACTGCTCTTTTTCAAAAAACAAAATGTAAATGGTTAAAATAACAGTTTGAATAAGCACCCCAAAAAACAAAGTGGTAAGGGCCATTTCAAAGCTGGATTTTAAGCTAATCAAGCTTAAGGCTGCAGCTCTATAACAAACCACACTTAAGGCTAATAAAAAACCACAAAACAAGCCTACTAAAGTTGATTTTGATATTAAGTTTTTTAGAATTACATTCTTATCCTTTGTTGAAAAAACAAAAACACCAATAGTCGAGACGACAATTCCTACAACAGTCCAGCTGTTAAAATGATCATGTAATACAAAAGTTTCTAGAATTGCAATCTGCACGACTTCAGTTTTGCTAAGAGTTGTTCCAATGATAAAATTGGAGAATTGAAAAGAATACAAAAGCATAAATGTAAAAAAAATCTGTGAAATGGCAGCTAACAAGATGTAAGAAAGAAAATTAATTTGCTGAGAAGCTACAATGATAGATTCGGTGTTTTGAAAATAGACAAAGTATAAAGCGGCGGTAAATGGCAAGCAAAATGCAAATCTCACATAAGTAGATGCAACTAAAGATATATTTTTATTTAGATTCTTTTGTATTCCAGATCTTAAATTCTGAAAAAAAGCGGCAAATATAGTAATTAATACCCAGTTCATTTTGATGTCCCCTAACCACTATTACTTGTAGCCTTAAAGTTTGTAAAATATATTCTTTATCCATGAGTATAAAAGCAAACAATTTTTCACAAGAATTTATGGATCCCGAAGAAGTTCGTGAATGGATTCAATCTTTAGATGGAGTGGTTCAAAGAAATGGAAAAGAAGGGGCCAAAGAAATTCTGGAAGCCATTGAACAAAGAGCAAAAGAACTCAGGGTTCTGTACGATCCTCTTCCTTACTCTCCTTACCGAAATACAATATCTGAAGAAGAGCAGGGAATTTATCCTGGAAATTTAGAAATAGAAGAGAAGATAATAGCTATCTTAAGATGGAATGCCTTGGTTATGGTGATGCGTGCCAATGAAAAATATGGAGAGGTGGGAGGCCACATTGCTAGTTATGCATCTTGTGCAGAAATTTTTGAAATTGGCTTTAACCATTTTTTTAAAGGAGGCGACAATCAGGATTTGGTTTTTTACCAGCCTCACTCTTCGACAGGGATTTACGCAAGAGCATTTTTAGAAGGAAGATTGTCTGAAGAACAGTTAGAAAATTATAGACACGAAGCAAATGGCGGAGGGCTTTCTTCTTATTGTCACCCTTATTTAATGCCAGATTTTTGGAGTTTTCCAACAGGATCGATGGGCATTGGTCCTATCAGCGCAATCTATCAAGCAAGATTTATGAGATATTTGGAAAATAGAAACTTACTAAAAACTAATAAGCATGTGTGGGGGGTGTTTGGTGATGGAGAAATGGATGAGCCAGAAAGTCAAAGCGCATTGTCTTTTGCAGCAAGAGAAAAGTTAGATAATTTAACTTTTGTTATTAACTGTAACTTACAAAGATTGGATGGACCAGTTCGTGGCAATGGACAAATTATTCAAGAATTAGAATCTCTTTTTAAAGCAGCTGGATGGAACGTAATTAAAGTTTTGTGGGGTTCAGAGTGGGATAAATTATTTGCACTGGATACAAAACATTTATTGCTCAAGCGCTTTGCAGAAACCGTCGATGGAAAATATCAAACACTCGGCGCAAGAGATGGAGCTTATAATTTAAAAAACTTTTTTGGTGAAGATCCGGAAGTTATGAAATTAGTATCTCAGATGACGGATCGGGATATAGATTCTTTAAAAAGAGGCGGGCATGACTTTAAAAAATTATTTGCTGCATACGATCAAGCCTTAAATACAAAAGGAAAACCAACTGTCATTTTAGCCAAAACTAAAAAAGGCTATGGAATGGGACAGGCAGGAGAGTCTAAAATGACCTCTCATCAAGCAAAAAAATTAGATTTTGAAGCGCTAAAAGCATTTAGAGACAAATTTTCTCTACCTATGAATGATCATGATATTGAAAAGTTAAAATTTTATAAGCCAGAAGAAAACTCACAAGAAATACAATACCTTAAAAATAATAGAAAAAAATTGGGAGGGTTTATCCCCAGCAGAAGCTTTAAGGACATTTCTGTTTCCATTCCACCAATAGACAAGTATGCAACATTTGCATTTGAGGGAAGTGATAGACTGGTCTCTACCACTATGAGCGTCACTAGATTGCTCAGCGGGTTATTAAGAGATAGTGAAATTGGACCGAGATTAGTTCCAATAGTTGCAGACGAAGCCAGAACTTTTGGAATGGCAAATCTATTTCAGCAAGTAGGGATTTATTCACCAGAAGGACAACTGTATGAGCCAGAAGATGCAAGTACTCTTTTGTCTTATAAAGAATCTAAAGACGGCCAATTATTAGAAGAGGGAATCAATGAGGCTGGAGCGCTTTCTTCTTGGGTTGCAGCTGCCACTTCTTACTCTAATCATAATTTTCCCACTCTGCCATTTTACATTTTTTATTCTATGTTTGGTTTTCAAAGAGTTGGAGATTTAATTTGGGCAGCAGCTGATCAAATGCCTCGAGGTTTTTTAATTGGAGCTACAGCAGGTAGAACCACATTGTCAGGTGAAGGGTTGCAGCATCAAGATGGGTCTAGCCAAATTATTGCATCCACTATTCCAAATTTAAAGTCCTACGATCCGTGTTTTGCGCATGAGCTTGCAACCATATTTGACTATGGAGCAAGAAGAATGATGGAGCAATGCAAAAATGAGTTTTACTATATTACGGTTGGAAATGAAAAATATGCGCACCCAAAAGCCCCAGACAATATAGAAGAGAAGGTAATACAGGGAGGCTATCTGTTCGAACAACGCAAAGGAAATGTTAGCGTTAATTTATTAGGATCAGGTCCTATTTTAAGAGAAAGCATCGCGGCTGCAAAAATTTTACAAGAAGATTTTGATATTGGAAGCAATGTTTTTAGCATTACCAGCTTTACAGAGCTGGCAAAGCAAGCAAGAGAGATTGAGCGATCTAATAGATTGAGCGCAACAGAAAAAAAAGAAAAAAGCTTTGTTCAGAATTTAATTAATAATGAAGATCCAATCATTGCGACTAGTGATTATACAAGAGCTTATCCTCAATTAATTAGCTCTTATCTTTCAAATGCTTTCATAGCTCTAGGGACAGATGGTTTTGGCAGAAGTGATACAAGAGAAAATTTAAGAAAATTTTTTGAGGTAGATAGATTTCATATCGTCATATCAGCTCTAGATGCTCTTTGTGACCAGGGTACAATTTCTAAATCCGTGCTCATATTAGCTGTTAAAAAGTATAATATAAATGGCAATTCCGACCATCCTTGGAACAAATAATCTTTCTTGTATTTGAATTCTAAGTAAGATTATATTCTTTTTTAATTAACGGGGGAATAATGAAAACAATCAAACAACTAATATTAAGTTTCATTTTAGTTTTATTTGCATCTACAGTTTTTGCAGAAACTAAAATGAGAATAACTCTTCAGCTACCTTTAAAAGCTCACTTAGGTCAAAACCTATTGGTTTTTAAAAAAGAAGTTGAACAACGTTCAGACATTAAAGTTGAAATCTATGACTCTGCGCAACTCTATAAAGACAAAGAAGTTCCACAAGCTGTAGGCACAGGAGCAATTGAAGCTGGGGTTGCGTCATTAACTAGATTTTCCGGAACCAATCCAGAAGTAGATCTTTTTGATTTGCCATTTTTATTTGATACAGAAGCTAAAGTTAGAAAAGCTACTCAGCAAGGATCAGCTATTCGTGCGATTTTAGACCCAGCGATTGCCAAAACAGGAGCTGTGCCTTTGTATTACCAAGCTTATGGTTTTGCAGTCATGCTATCCAAAGGACAAGCTATGACCAAACCATCCGATTATAAAAATAAAAAAATTAGGGTATTTGGAAAAACTTTAGGCGCTTTTGTAACTTCACTAGGTGGAAAACCAGTGGTGGTGTCTGGATCAGAACAATACTTGGCTTATCAGCGCGGAACAGTAGATGCTGGTATGACAGGAGCTTCAGGTATTCAGTCTAGAAAACTTTATCAAGTGATGGATACAGCGACTGTAACTAATCATGGTGATATTGAGTTTTTATTAGTTGCAAATCAAAAATGGCTAAACTCTTTGACGAAAAAACAAAGAGATGCAATTAACGAAGCATCTAAAATAGCTGAAAAGGCTGTTAGAGATGATATCGCTAACATTGAAGCTAGAGCTTACAAGGAAGCAGCAGCTAATAAGATGAAAATCGTCAAACTGACAAAAGCTCAAGTTGACGTTTTGAAAAAAGCAACTGCACCAGTAATTACTGACTATATTAAAAACACAGGCGGTAAAGGTGGTGTCGGTGATAAATTAGTTCAAGCAGCTAGAAAACTTTAATTTAAAATTATAAACCCCGTATTGTGTTAACAGTGCGGGGTTTGTTGATTTATGTTCACACTAGATAAGCTCATAAAATATTCCGGATACTTGTCCTCGCTACTTTTTATTTCCATAGGATTTATTATTTCTTTCGAGGTGATTGCACGATATGTGTTTAACGCTCCTACTATTTGGGTAAATGAGATTTCAAGATTTTTACAAATTTGGGCAACCTATTTGGCTTTAATGTATTCTTTTCATAAGAAAGATTTTATTAGAATTACATTTGTTTATGACCGACTCGGTGAGGCGGGTAAAAAATTATTAGATTTTATTTCTTTTATAGTCATGATTATTTTTGGCTCAGTAGTTGTTTATTATGGCTGGGTTATTGCTTACGATTCTTTAGAAAGAGGCAGAACCAGCTCTACTATTCTTGATATACCAGCTTTCTGGACAGAACTTGCCATACCTTTGTGTTTTTCATTTTTCGTTTTAAGAATTTTATTAGAAATTATTATTTATATGAGAGATTTTTTTAGATCATGACCATTACTCTAATTGTATTGTGTTTATTTTTTCTCTTATTTCTAGGTATTCCTATTGCTTTTGGACTTGGAGCTTTAGGCCTTGGATTGATGTACTTAGGTGACATTTCTCCATTAATGATTCCTCAGACTTTTTATAGTGTAGGTGATAATTTTATTTTATTAGCAGTTCCCATGTTTTTAATGATGTCGAACATCTTATTAAAGGCAGGTATTGGCGAGGATTTATTTAATTTTGCCCAAGCTTGGGTAGGTCATTGGCCAGCAGGGCTTGCAATCGCAACTATTATTTCTTGCTCCATTTTTGCAGCAATGTCAGGGTCGTCTGTTGCTACAGCGGCCACTATTGCTACCGTTGCTTTTCCAGCCATGATTAGGCGTGGCTATCATAGAAATTTTACCTTAGGAATTTTAGCAGCGGGTGGAACTCTTGGAATTTTAATCCCCCCTTCGATCCCGATGATCGTTTATGCTTTTGTAGTAGAAGAATCGGTTCTTAGTATGTTTCTAGCAGGTATAGGACCAGGTATTATGCTTGCATTATTATTTATTATTTTTGCTATTTTTTATGTAATTTTTTTTAATAAGGAAGTGGAGAGAGTTAAGACTTCTAAAGAAGATAAAATTATTTATACCAAAAAAGGAATTCCCATTTTGTTAATGTCCGTTATTATTCTTGGTGGTATTTACGTTGGCATTTGGACTCCCACGGAGGCAGGAGGCATAGGTTTTTTAATTTCATTTATTTATGTGATGGCAAAAAGAAGATTGGATTTTAAAGGCTTTATTGAAGCTGGATTGGATACAATGAAAACAACAGTAACTATTTTCTTGATTATTGCTGGAGCAAAAATTTTTGGTAAAGCCATTTCTCTTTATCGAATTCCACAAGATCTATCGACTATGATCGTGAATAACATTTCAGAACAAAGCATCTTTATTTTGGTAGTTTGTTTAGCTCTTTTAGTTCTGGGGTTAATTATGGAAACACTTTCACTGATTTTAATTATGATGCCTATTTTTGCAGTCTCGATAGCAGCTATGAATATTGATTTAATTTGGTTTGGAATTATTTTTACTCTAATGATTGAGTGTGCATTAATTACTCCTCCGGTGGGACTTAACATTTATGTTTTGCAAGCCATAGGAAATGCAAAAATGATTGAAATTGCAAAAGGCGTTATACCTTTTGTTTTTATTATACTTTTTGGAGTTTTGTTAGTATATTGGTTTCCAGCAATTGCATTATACATACCTTTTAAATTATGACGTTATTTTCATCCCAAGATTCAAAACCAAAAGCAGACAAGCTTAAGAGCCTATTAAATCAAAAGGGCATTGTGGTTATGCCAGGCTGTTATGATGCTTTATCTGCAAAACTAATAGAAAGAGAAGGACTAAATGTTGGCTTCATGTCGGGATTTGCCGTCTCTTCTACAAAACTAGGAATGCCAGACGCAGGATTAATTTCTTTTTCAGAAATGGCCGAGCAAGTAAGAAATATTTGCAACGTTACTTCTATCCCCATTATTTTTGATGGAGACACAGGTTATGGAAATGCAGTCAATGTTTATAGAACGGTTAGAGGATTTGCGGATGCCGGAGCAGCAGCGGTAATGATAGAAGATCAAAAGTGGCCAAAAAAATGTGGCCATACTAAAGGAAAAGACGTTGTTGAAGCAGATGAGGCAAATTCTAGAATTAAAGCAGCAGTGGATGCTAGCAAAATGAATAATAAAGATATTTTAGTCATGGCCAGAACAGATGCTATTGCAACCAGAGGGTTGGATGACGCAATCAAGAGAATGCAGAAATTTTCAGAACTTGGTGCGGATATTTTGTTTGTAGAAGCAATCAAATCTAAAGAAGACATGAAAAGAGTTATCAAGGAAGTTCCAGGCCATCATATGATCAATCTCATTGAAGATGGGGAAACACCTTTGTTAGAAATAAATGAATTAGAAGATATTGG
>CAWUVR010000010.1:0-4928 GCA_963925905.1 uncultured Pelagibacteraceae bacterium | reverse complement strand
TTTTATTTCTTTTTTGCAGAATGCAACAGGATACCAAAGTGATATTCACAACTAACTTCTGTAGTTTGCATTGATAGAGACATATTCCTGAGTTAAATCACACGTGTAAACTGAAAAGTTATCTTTGCCAGAATTTATTTCGAGATCAATAACTATGCTCTTGTCTCTCATATAATCTTTTACCTCTTCTTCTTTGTAATTTTTTGCAATTTCTCCATTTTTAAAAATTAGATATCCACCTATTTTTAGTGAAATTTTTTCAGCATTTGTACTCTCGCTTGTTTTTCCTACGGCAGCAATGATTCTTCCCCAGTTTGGATCTTCAGCGGCAATAGCTGTTTTTACTAGTGGCGAATTGGCAACGGAAAAACCTATTGCTTTTGCTAACTTTTTGCTTCTACAATTTTTTACATTGATAGTAATAAATTTAGTCGCTCCCTCTCCATCTATTGCAACTTGTTTTGCCAAGTTTAGCATCACCTCTTCTAATTTTTTTTCAAAAATTTTTGCGTCGGCTGAGTTTTTGTTAGTAATGGGTTTGTTTTTTGATTTGTTTGTGGCAAATAATAAAACCATATCATTGGTGGAAGTATCTCCATCTACTGTAATTGCATTAAAAGTGTTTTCTACTTTTTTTTTAAGCATATGGTTTAAAACTGACGGTGAAATATTAGCGTCAGTAAAAATAAAGCCAAGCATGGTTCCCATGTTTGGAAATATCATACCTGAACCTTTGGTAATTCCAGAAATGTTAACTGTTTTTCCACCGACGTTAAAGGTTTCAAAAGCCATTTTGGCAATTGTATCCGTTGTCATGATGGTATGAGCCGCAGCGACCCAGCTAAGCCTGCTTGTTGGTGAAGTTTTCTCCAATAGTTTGTCTAAAGAATATTTTACTTTTATTATAGGAAACTTTTCACCTATTACTCCCGTTGAAGAAAACAAAATGTCCTTAGTAGAAATATTTTTATTTCTAGAAATTAAGTAAGCAATTTCTTTAATGCTGTCATAGCCCTGCTGCCCATTTAGTGCATTGGCATTCTTTGTATTAACAAAAAGACCTCTTATTTTTTTGGATTTAATTTTTTTATTCCAAGCAATGCAGTGAGCTTTTGTAGAAGATTTTGTATATACGCCAGCGAAAGATGCCCCGTCTTTAAAGTAAAAAAAACAAACATCATTTCTTTTGTTCTTGTAAAGATCGGCTGATCCAGAAGATAGTTGCAATCCCTCTATATTCGGTAACTCTGGAAAATTCTTTACTTTATACTCTGACCTTTGGCCAAAAATCTGCTTAAAAGTTATTGCCATAATTAATAATTTGATAAAGATGTGGTTTATAAGTTAGAAATGCAGACTTTGCTATTAATAATTTAACAATCCTATTGATAAAATGCTGAAAAAATTAAATTTCTTAAAAAAAATTTTTGGATCCACTAATCAAAGAAAGATAACTTCTTTGCAACCTATTGTTGATCAAATTAATAGCTTGGAAAATGACTTTCTAACCCTATCCGATTCTGATCTTAAAAACAAAACAGATGAATTTAAAAAAAGGTTAAAAAATAACGAGTCGCTAGATAAAATTTTACCAGAGGCTTTTGCGACTGTGCGAGAAGCAAGCAAAAGAGTTATTGGGCAAAGGCATTTTGACGTTCAATTAATGGGCGGTCTTATTTTGCATCAGGGAAAAATTTCTGAAATGAAAACTGGAGAGGGAAAAACTCTAGTTGCAACACTACCCGTGTATTTAAACAGCTTATTAGAAAAAGGGGTTCATGTTGTTACTGTAAATGACTATCTAGCAAAAAGAGACTCAGAATGGATGGGGAAAATTTATGAGTTTTTAGGGTTGAGGGTGGGATGTTTAACCGACCAAACTAATGATGAGGATAGGAAAAGTGTTTACAGCTGTGATGTTGTTTATGGAACTAATAGTCAATTTGCTTTTGACTACTTACGAGACAACATGAAACTTTCTTTAGAAGAAATGGTTCAAAGAGATTTTTACTACTGCATTGTTGATGAGGTGGATAGTGTTTTAATTGATGAAGCAAGAACTCCCCTGATCATTTCTGGTCCTTCAGAAAATAATAGCTCTGAATATTTTTTATGTAATAAAATAGTCAAAGAATTGCAAAAAGATGATTACCTTGTTGATGAAAAAGATAAAAACGTAAATTTAACAGACCCTGGAATCGACAGTGTAGAAGCAAAGCTTGCTCAACTTAAGCTTCTTCAAGGATCTAATTTTTATGATCCTCAAAATCTATCGTTAGTCCATCATATTAATCAATCGTTAAAAGCAAATCTTCTTTTTTTAAAAGACAAGGATTACATCGTTAGAGATAATCAAGTTCAAATCATTGATGAATTTACCGGAAGAGTCTTGGATGGAAGAAGATATTCCGATGGTCTGCATCAAGCTATTGAGGCAAAAGAAGGTGTTCCCATTCAAAGTGAAAACCAAACTTTTGCAACCATTACTTATCAAAATTACTTCAGACTCTATAAAAAATTAGCAGGAATGACCGGAACAGCTATGACAGAAGCTGAAGAGCTTTTGGATATTTATAAGCTGGATGTGGTTGAGGTTCCAACAAATGTTGCCATGAGTAGAAAAGATTTGAATGATCAGATTTACAGAACGGAAAAAGAAAAATTACAAGCTATTGTAAATGATATTAAGGATGCTCATAGTATAAAGCAGCCTGTTTTGGTGGGCACCACCAGTATAGAAAAGTCAGAAAAAATTTCCAACATACTAAAAAAAGAAAACATTACTCACAATGTGCTGAATGCAAAACAGCATGAAAAAGAAGCTGAAATTATTGCGTTAGCAGGATGTCCTGGAACAGTGACTATTGCAACCAACATGGCTGGTAGAGGAACTGACATTCAACTTGGCGGCAATTTAGATGCAAGGCTAAAAAAAGAAAATAACTCGGACAGCGAAAAAGAGCTTCATAAAAAAGATAAAGCATTGGTTATTAATTCTGGTGGCTTGTTTGTTATTGGAACAGAGCGACATGAAAGCAGAAGAATAGACAATCAGCTAAGAGGTCGTTCAGGAAGACAGGGAGATGCAGGTAAATCAATTTTCTATTTGAGTCTTGAGGATGATCTTATGAGAATTTTTGGATCAGAAAAGATTGACTACATGTTACAAAAATTAGGGTTTAAAGAAGGTGAGTCAATTGATCATCCGTGGATCAACAAAGCTCTTGAGAAAGCCCAACAAAAAGTTGAATCAAGAAACTTTGATATTAGAAAAACTCTCTTACAATTTGACGATGTTATGAATGACCAAAGAAAAGTTATTTATGAACAAAGATTAGATGTGATGAGAAGCTCCAACATTTACTCAGTTGTGGATGATATTTTTAAAGAGATTGTTGATGATGTGTTGTTGGCCAGTAACAACTTGAGTGCAGATTCAGAAGATAGGAATACCTTTAAAATTAAAGTGGAACGCATATGTGGAATGAAACTTTCAGATAATGATTTTAAAGATTTTATATTATATCCAAAAGATAAAAAAATAGAGGTTTTAGAGAATAACTTTAAAAATAAAAGAAAATCTCGAATTGAAAAAATTTCCGACACAAATAACCAAGATGTTGAAAAAAAGATATTTTTGCAAAATTTAGATTTTGAGTGGAGAAATCATTTGCAATATCTTGAGCAGCTTAGGCAGGTTATTGGTCTAAGAGGTTATGGGCAAAAAAATCCTCTAGATGAATACAAAAGAGAAAGTTTTCAACTATTTCAAGGTCTGTTAAATAAAATTAAGGAAAATCTAATACTTTTTTTATCCAATCTTGAAGTGTCTCTAGATGAACCAGAAAATCAGCAAGCAGATGCTGGCCACGCCAATGAACAAAAAAGAACAGAGGGCTGTTTGCTATCAAACAATCCAAAGGAAAAAATATCAAGAAATGAAAAGTGTCCTGCGACAGGTAAAAAATTTAAACAGTGTTGTGGATCTTTAGTTTAATAACCAAACCAAAACCCCTAGAGCCAAAACTCCAAGGGAAATAATAATTTTTTTATTTTTAATGAATTTTTCTTTTGAAAAATTTAGTACGCTGTCATGATCAAAAACACCTACCTCTTCCGGAAGTTTGGATCCAATAGATAAAAATTTATTCTTTCTGTCTTCAATAATTTCATTAGAGCTTTTATTAGAAAAGGATCTAAGATTTGCTATTAAGCTTTGTTTAATAAAATTAGAGGCTTCTTCCGGATTACGATGAGCACCTCCCAAGGGCTCCTTAATAACTTCGTCTATAATTTCATTCTTAAATAAACTTTGAGCTGTTATCTGCATGGACTCTGCTGCTTCTTTAGATTTTGATGCATCTTTCCACAAAATAGAAGCACACCCTTCTGGAGAGATAACAGAATAGATGGCATGCTCTAACATCAAAACTTTATTTGAAGTGGCCAAAGCTATTGCCCCACCTGAACCACCCTCTCCTATAACTACAGATATAATTGGCTGTGAGATTGATAGGCAACATTCAATAGATTTGGCTATGGCCTCAGCTTGGCCTCGTTCTTCCGCTCCTTTTCCTGGGTATGCACCTGGAGTATCAATAAAAGTAATCACTGGAATTTTGAATTTTTCAGCAAGCTTCATTAGCCTAATGCATTTTCTGTATCCTTCCGGTCTCATCATTCCAAAATTTCTTTTAAGCCTGCTTTCGGTATCACTTCCTTTTTCCTGAGCCAAAATCAAAACTGACTGATCGTCTAATTTTGCAAATCCGGCAATGATAGCCTCGTCTTCGCCAAATAACCTGTCTCCAGATATGGGCTGAAAATTACTAAAAATATTTTTAATATAAAATTCTGATCTTGGTCTACTGGCGTGTCTGGCGACTTTGGTTTTTTGCCAACCATCTAGATTCAAATAAATTTCATTT
>CAWUVR010000009.1:0-3105 GCA_963925905.1 uncultured Pelagibacteraceae bacterium | reverse complement strand
GCACAAAAGACAGTTCCCTTTGACCAACTTCTAAATGAGATGAAATAATGAAGCAGGGATTGGAAAAGAAAAGATTAAAAGAGGATTTTTCTAAAAAAATATTACGGAGTTTTGAGAAAAATAGTTTTAATTTTACCGATTTGGATTTGCTCATTGACACAAACTTGCTAACCGAACGCTCTGGAGAGCAATTTAAGAAATCTACATTAACTTACAGGGATTTGTTGGGCAAAGAAATTAGTTTACGTCCAGATTTAACTGTTTCAACAGCCTTAAAATATATCCAAGAAAAAAAAACTAAAGAAGAGAAGTATTGTTACTTTGGAACTGCTTATCGTCTAGATAAAAAAGGGGATTTGAAAGTCTTTGATCAAATAGGCTGTGAGATTATTAACGCTAATAATAAAAATTCTGAAATAAATTTAATAGATGCTGTTCTTGAGCCTATAAAAAAAATTAAAAAATTAGAAGTTGTGATTGGAAATGTTGGTTTATTTAAAATATTAGTTGACTGTCTACAGCTACCTGCAAGATGGAAGTTGAGATTGGTAAGACACTTTTCAAGGAGAGAATATTTTGAAGACTTATTAAAAAGGCTAGAAACAAATTATGATTTAGATCAACAAACAATTGATGTGGATACCAAGCGCCTAGAGGACTTGAAAAAAATTAATTCAAATCAAGTTATAGGAGGAAGGGCTATTTCTGAGATTGTTCAAAGGTTTGAAAAAAAACTAAAAGACCCGAGAGACGATTATAGGGGTAAAAAAAATGTTAAAATTATTAGAGATTATTTAAAAATTAATTTATCAATTAAAAAAACAGAGAAAGCAATCATTTCTTTTTTTGCAAACAATAGTCTTAAAAACACAAATCTTAATATCTATTTAAAGAAAATAAATTTTATAAATAAAAAACTTGGAAAAAAATACTCAATTTATTTCAAAACTAATTTTGGAAGAAATACGGAGTATTATACCGGAACGGTATTCTTAGCATTTGTCAAAAATAAATCCAAAACTGTAGAGATTGCGAGAGGCGGTGAGTACAACAATTTACTTAAAACTCTTGGGTATAAAAAGGATATACCAGCACTAGGTGGGGCAATTAACTTAAATCAGTTAATAAATTTATAACATGAAAAAAATAAAAATAGGCTTACCAAGCAAAGGCAGATTGAAGGAAGACTCTTTAAATTTTTTTAAAAGCAAAAATTTAAAAATAGAAAATTCTTTTGGTGAGAGAAACTATTTTTTTAACATACCCAACAAAAGCGAGGTAGAGGGTGTGTTTTTACATTCTAAAGAGATTATTGAAAGAATTAATGACGGAACTTTAGATATGGGAATATCTGGACTGGATTTATTAAAAGAATTTCCAGAAATTTATTCAGAAAATGTAAAAATATTCAAGGAACTTAATTTTGGCTTTGCAGACTTGGTAGTGGCCGTACCCAGGGATTGGCTAGATGTTCAGAATATGGCAGATCTAGAAGAGGTAAGTTTTGAATTTAGAGAAAAATATAGTCGTAGAATGAGGGTCGCAACTAAATATCCCAACTTAACAGAAGCCTTCTTCTTATCTAAAGGCGTTAGTCAATTTAGAGTTGTTTCAAGCTTGGGAGCAACAGAATCTTATCCTTTCACTGGTTCAGCAGAGCTTATTACCGATATCACTTCAACAGGGTCTACTTTAAAAGCCAACAATCTTAGAATTGTAAATGATGGTAGTATTTTGAAAAGTTCTGCTTGTTTATTTGTTTCTAAAAAATTCAAAACAAATAACTTTTTAAAGCTCTTTAAATAAAAAAGGCCAGCTTTGAAGCTGGCCTTTTTATAAATCTTTTAAGATTTATGAGTATTGGGATTACATTCCCATTCCACCCATTCCACCCATACCGCCCATTCCACCCATTGGAGGCATTCCACCACCAGCTGAGTTTTTATCATCAGGCTTATCAGCAATCATTGCTTCAGTAGTAATTAACAATCCTGCGATAGAAGCTGCATCTTG
Source organism: uncultured Pelagibacteraceae bacterium (assembly GCA_963925905.1). Taxonomy (GTDB): domain Bacteria; phylum Pseudomonadota; class Alphaproteobacteria; order Pelagibacterales; family Pelagibacteraceae; genus IMCC9063. The sequence goes on along the minus strand of CAWUVR010000009.1, from coordinate 1,092 downwards.
CAGAGCAGTTCTAACTACTTTAGTAGGATCAATAATTCCTTTAGCAAACATGTCTACGTACTCTTCTGCTTGAGCATCGTATCCATAAGAGCCTTTTTTGCCTTCCAATAGTTTTCCAATGACCACAGAAGCATCAACACCTGCATTCGTTATGATTTGTCGGATTGGTGCTTGTAGAGCTTTTCTAATAATTTCTAGACCAGCTTTTTGATCATCACCTTTAACTTTAACACTATCCAAAGCATCAAGAGCATAAAGCAATGCACATCCACCACCAGTAACCACTCCTTCTTGAACAGCTGCTTTAGTAGCATTTAGTGCGTCATCAACTCTATCTTTTCTCTCTTTCACTTCTACTTCAGTTGCGCCACCTACTTTGATCACAGCGACTCCACCAGCTAACTTAGCCAATCTTTCTTGAAGTTTTTCCTTGTCATAGTCAGATGTGCTTTCAACAATTTGTTTTTTGATTGAGTTACATCTTGCTTCAATGTCTGATTTTTTGCCAGATCCATCAATAATAGTAGTATTGTCTTTATCTACTTTGATAGATTTGCAAGAACCAAGGTCTTTTAAAGTAACGTTTTCAAGTTTGATTCCAAGATCTTCAGAAATAACCTGTCCACCAGTAAGAATAGCAATATCTTCCAACATTGATTTTCTTCTATCACCAAATCCAGGTGCTTTAACTGCACAAACTTTTAGACCACCTCTTAATTTATTTACCACTAAAGTTGCAAGAGCTTCTCCCTCTACCTCTTCAGCTATAATTAACAAAGGTCTAGATGATTGAACCACAGCTTCCAACAAAGGAACCATAGACTGTAAGTTAGACAATTTTTTATCACACAATAAAATTAATGGATCATTTAACTCAGTAGTCATTTTATCCGCATTAGTAATAAAGTAAGGAGATAAGAATCCTCTATCAAATTGCATTCCTTCAACAACCTCTAATTCAGTTTGAAGACCTTTTGCTTCTTCGACAGTAATAACTCCTTCGTTACCAACTTTTTGCATAGCTTCAGAAATCATTTTACCAATTTCTTTTTCTCCATTCGCAGAAATAGTTCCTACTTGAGCAATTTCTTC
>CAWUVR010000008.1:0-4617 GCA_963925905.1 uncultured Pelagibacteraceae bacterium | reverse complement strand
AGGTGCGGGTGAGCCAGATTTTGACACTCCTGACAACGTGAAGCAGGCTGGAATTGATGCAATTAAAAGCGGTCAAACGAAATATACCATTGTTGATGGAACTGTGGAGCTTAAGAGAGCAATTATTGCAAAATTCAAAAGGGAAAATAATTTAAATTATAATGAAAAGCAGGTAACGGTAGGAGTGGGCGGCAAGCATGTTATTTTCAACGCAATTTTAGCAACCATCAACCCAGGAGACGAAGTAATTATTCCAGCTCCTTATTGGGTTTCTTATCCAGACATAGTCCTGCTAGCAGGAGGTACTCCAAAAATAATAGAGTGCGATGAGAGCAATGATTTTAAAATTTCTCCAGAGCAAATAGAAAAAAGCATCACCAAAAATACTAAATGGATTATTTTGAATTCACCATCAAATCCAACAGGATCAGTTTATTCGGAACAAGAATTGATAAGTATCGGAAAAGTTTTGAAAAAGTTTCCGCAAGTTTTAATTATGTCAGATGATATTTATGAGCATGTTCTTTACGATGATTTAAAATTTTTTACAATTGCACAAGTTCCAGAGTTGTTTTCTAGAACTTTGACTATTAACGGATTGAGTAAGGCCTACGCCATGACTGGATGGAGAGTGGGTTATGCAGGTGGTCCAGAAGATCTAATACAAGCAATCGGAAAAATTCAATCTCAATCTACAACCAACACTTCCTCTATTAGTCAAGCTGCAGCAGTAGAGGCTTTAAATGGAGTGCAAGATTTCATTAAGCCCAGATCAGATGCCTTCAAAGAAAGAAGGGATTTTGTTGTGAAAAAATTAAACACAATAAAAGGATTGTCCTGCAAAAATCCGCAAGGAGCTTTTTACGTTTTTCCAAATTGCAAAGATTGTATTGGAAAAAAAGACAAAGTGGGAAAAGAAATTTTAAATGATACAGATTTTGTAACTTCTTTATTGGAAAATACAGGAGTGGCAGTTGTGCAGGGTTCAGCATTTGGTTCGGAAGGGTATTTCAGAATTTCTTACGCCACCTCAATGGACAATCTTGTTAAAGCATTAGATAAAATCGAATCTTATTGCAAAGAGCTAGTTTAGTTATTTATTTTCAGATAAAAATTTTTCGGCCTCTAAAGCAGCCATACAGCCCATACCAGCGGCAGTAACTGCCTGTCTGTAGGTTTTGTCTTTCACATCTCCGGCTGCAAAAATTCCCTTGATATTAGTTTTGGTAGAATCTGCCTCTGTAAGAATATAACCTTCTTTATCCATTGTAATTTGGTTTGTAAAAATTTTAGTTGCTGGATCGTGTCCAATAGCTACAAAAATACCATGGGTATCAACTTTGGTTGTGCTTTTGTTTTTTGTGTTTTCCAGTATCACTCCCGTAACCCCCTTTGGGTTTTCTGTTCCAAGAACTTCTTTCACAGCGCTATCCCATATAATTTTGATTTTCGGATGAGAGAGAATTTTTTGTTGCAAAAGTTTTTCAGCCCTTAAAGAATCTCTTCGATGAACCAAAGTAACTTTGGATGCAAATTTAGTTAAAAACAAGGCCTCTTCAACAGCAGCATTTCCGCCGCCAACTACTATCACTTCTTTTTCTTTGTAAAAAAAACCATCACATGTTGCGCAAGCTGAAACGCCAAACCCTCTATATTTAGTCTCTGTCTCTAAATTGAGCCAACGAGCTTGAGCGCCTGTAGAAATAATAACAGAGTCTGCCGTATATTTTTCTCCACTTTCTCCAAGAAGTTCAAACGGGCTATTTTTAAAGTTAACTTCTTTGATCATATCATTCTTAAATACAGTACCAACTGCTTCGGCTTGTTTTTTCATCTCTTCCATTAGCCAAGGGCCTTGAATTACGTCTGCAAATCCAGGATAGTTTTCTACATCTGTAGTCGTGGTTAGCTGTCCACCAGGTTCCATTCCAGATATAAGAACTGGATTTAGCATTGCTCTTGCAGCATAAATTGCAGCAGTATAGCCAGCTGGGCCAGAACCAATTATTATAACTTTAGAATGCATCTCTTTTTTTTGACTCATTTATTAAGTTTATTATCAGCAAAATTAATTTAGGTATATATACCATAATGAATAAAATTGATGCTTGGCTATTAACAGAAGGAGCGCATGGCATGATTAGCCAGGTAGAAGGATTGGCCAAAGCTTTAAATGCAAACTATCAACATAAAAAAATAATTTATAATTCATTTTGGAACTTTTTCCCTCCCGCCTTATCTCCTAAAAAAAGCATAGTCTTTAATTTTGAAGAAATCATAAATGAGAAAACTGAAATTCAAAGACCGGCTCTTCTAATTTCTTGCGGAAGAAAAAGCGTTATTCCGTCCATTGCTCTTAAAAATTTCTTTGAAAAAAAAAATAATAAAAAAATTTTCAATATTCATATACAAGATCCAAAAATTTCTCCTATTAATTTTGATTTCATTATTACTCCAGAACACGATTCCTTAAAGGGAGAGAATATTATTAAATCCAAAGGCGCTATTCATTATATATCAAACGAAGAAATTGAAATTGCGAGACAAAATACAAAATCTAAAAATTCGCTAACAGTTGTTCTTGGAGGTCCTAATCAATATTATTCTTTTTCTTTAGAAGAGCTTAAAGCTATCTTTCATAAAATAGATAATTTTTTTTTAGATACCGTGGACGAGGTAAAAATCATTTCCTCCAGGAGAACGCCAGAAGAAGTTATTAATTTTTTAAAAGAAAAGTATTTAAATAATTCAAAAATTGTTGTCGACAGTTCTTTGTCTCGTCAAAATTACGTCCAAGCTTTGGCTGAATCAAAAAAAATTATCATGACTTCAGATTCTATTTCCATGATATCGGAAGCGGCAACCACCGGAACACCAATTTATTTAGCTCAGCTGAAAGCAAAAAAAAATGATTATCGTTTTAATAAGTTTGTAGAATTGTTTAAAAGTTTAAATATTACCAAGGATTTGGACACTAATGAAGAGCACTGGACTTATGATAAACTTTATGAGACTAAAAGAATCGCAGAAATGTTAAAAACTAAAATTATATAACAATGAATTTTTTAAATTCTCTTAAAAATAAGTGCAATTCTTTGCAAGATCCGTTCCCGCATTGGGAGTTTAAAGACCCATTAACAGAGAAGATGATAGACGAAATATACAATACTCAAATCGACGACCCTGCTCGTTATGAAATAAACTATGACGGTACTAGAGCAATAGATGGAGGTGAGGGAGAATTTAGAGAAGGTATAGCCGACGGAGGCAAGGCACTTAAATTTAGATGTTTTTTAGAAAAACATAATGCCAAACAATTCCCCGAATTGCTTACATTGGTTCAGGAACTTCAGTCAAAAAATACCCATGAGTATGTTGGCTCATTAATCAAAAAAGATCTTTCTAAGTCCTATGTTCGTTTGGAGATTATTTGCGATAGAAAAGGATTTTGGCTTAAGCCCCACTGTGATATTAAAGAGAAACTTCTTTCCTGCCTACTTTTTGTTAACCGCCTTGGTGAATCTGAGGAGTTAGGAACTGATTTTTATAATGCCAAGTTAGAAAGAGTTAAGACGGTCCCTTATAGAAATAACTATGGTTACTTTTTCAGTAGTGACGAAAATAGTTGGCATGGAATGGAAAAAAAAGAAATTAAAAAAGATAGAAGGTGTATTCAAATAAATTACGTTACCTTTAAAACTGACTGGCCAGTTTTGTAAAGCTACAAGTCCTGAATAGGCATAATGCCCATTTTTTTATTTTTCATTGAAGTGATAGCTTCTGTACATGCAATGGCTCCAGCGAGTGTAGTAAAGTATGGAATACCGTTATTTAGAGCTGATCTTCTTAAAGATTTAGATTCCTCAATAGATTTTTTCCCTGAAGTTGTATTGATTACAATAGCAATTTTTTTATCTTCCAGATATTCAACAACATGAGGAGATCCCTGAGTTACTTTGTTGATTTTGGTACACATAATATTTTCTTTATTTAAAATATCGGCAGTTCTTCCTGTGGCTAAAATTTCAAATCCTAAGTTTGATAATTTTTTGGCAAAATTTTTAATTAGAGGTTTGTCCTTGTCATTTACAGAAATAAAAACAACACCTTCTTTAGGTAGAGTGTTTCCCGCAGAGATCTGACTTTTTGCGTAAGCCATACCAAAATCCAAATCTATTCCCATAGATTCTCCAGTCGACTTCATTTCCGGTCCTAGCAAGGTATCAACTTCTGGAAATTTATTAAAAGGGAATACAGCTTCTTTTACTGAAAAAGTTTTTAATTTTTTATTAGGAACGTCAAGATCTTTGAGCTTTAAACCAGTCATTACTTTAGTGGCAATTTTTGCTACAGAGATATTGGATGCTTTGGAAACAAAAGGCACCGTTCTGCTTGCTCTTGGGTTAACTTCAAGTACATAAATATTTGTACCCTGCACTGCAAATTGAATATTGATCAATCCAACTACACCAATTGTAATTGCAAGAGTTTTGGTTTGCTTTTCGATTTCTTGAATAATTTCTTTTGATAGAGAGTAGGGAGGTATGCAGCAGGCGGAATCCCCAGAGTGAATTCCAGCTTCTTCAATATGCTCCATAATTCCAGAAACAAATACAT
>CAWUVR010000007.1:0-18226 GCA_963925905.1 uncultured Pelagibacteraceae bacterium | reverse complement strand
GCAAAAAAATATTTATTAATGCTCCCCAAAAAACTTTGCATCTCTTAAGATTTAAAAATCTTTAAAACTTTAATTCTTCTAGGATCTGCATCCAGGATTTCAAACGTATAAAAAGGATTAGACTTTATCACTTCTCCCTTTTGAGGAACTCTATTAATAATTGAAAAAACATACCCTCCTAAAGTATCTATTGTTTCAGAATTAAAATTAATGCTCGTCTTTTCTTCAAACTCTGCAAGTTCCATTTTGGCATCAGCAATAAAGGTTGTGTCATTAATTTTTTTAAATTCGATTACATCTTCGTTGTCATGCTCATCCTGAATTTCTCCAACAATTTCCTCAACTAAATCCTCAATTGTAACTAGCCCATCGGTACCACCATGTTCGTCAATCACCAGGGCCATATGAAGTTTGGTTGATTGCATTTTTAATAAAATATTTAAAACTGGCATAGACGGAGGAATAAAAAGAACATTCCTTACTATGTTTTTTAAGTCTAGGTTATTTTGCGATTCTTTTGATGTTAATTTAATTAAGTCTTTTATGTGAACCATTCCCAAAACATCATCCAAGTCTTTTCTATAAATTGGAATACGAGAATGGGACTCTGCATTAATAATTTTGATTAAATCATCAAAACTAGCAGTGTGATCTGCACAAATAATATCTGCTCTTGGTATCATCACATCTGAGGCTTTGAGTTTGTTGATAGTTAGAATATTCTCAAGGATTGTTCTTTCTTTTATTGTCAAATTAGAGTTGGCATCTCCTTTTTTGGAGCTTTCTTCAATTGCGTCTTGAATGCTTTCTCTTAAATTATTTTGATCTGTCGACCCAAATAAAAACCTACTTAATTTTGTAAGAAAACTATCTTTTTTGATTTGTGTCATATTTTTATAAGTAATTTTTTTTCCACCAAAGACATTGATTTATAATTCTTTAAATTATTATGTTCATAGCCAATTAAATGCAAACATCCATGAATAAATATTTTATTTATATATTCCAGAAAATCTGTTTTTTGTTTTTTTATATAATCATAAGAAAAAGCTAAATCCCCCAAGTATAAATTCTTTATTTTGCTATTCTTGGAAAAGAAAATTTTTTCATAATTCGGAAATGACAAAACATCCGTATCTTTAGAAATTTTTCTAAACTTTTTATTTAGTTGTTTCATATTTTTCTTGTCTGTTAACAGTATGGACACTTCGAGATTTTTATTATTAAACTTTTTCAAAGAACTAAATATTTTTTTAAAGTTTTTATTTAAAATTTTTTCTATGCCAGGAACTTCTTTTTTCCAGTTTCCTGCTTCTACTAAAATACTTGCCTTAAACATCTAAAGAATTTTTTTTATAAGCTTCAATAATTTTTGAAACTAAGGGATGTCTTTGCACATCTGTGGCGTCAAATTTAACTATTTTAATTTCGTCAATTTCCCTTAGAACATTTGCTGAATTCATAAGTCCAGATATTTTGGAATTTGGTAGATCGACCTGTGTTGGGTCACCATTTACAACCATGGTCGTATTTTTCCCCAATCTAGTTAAAAACATTTTAATTTGTATTTCTGTTGCATTCTGTGCCTCATCCAGAATAACGAAAGAATCTTTTAAAGTTCTCCCCCGCATAAAAGCTAGTGGCGCAATTTCAATAGAGCCATCTTCTATTTTTTTGTTCATTTTATCGTAGCCTATAAGCTCACTCAATGAATCATACAAAGGAATAAGATAGGGATCAATTTTGTCTTTTAGATCTCCTGGTAAGAAACCCAAATTCTCTCCAGCTTCTACTGCTGGCCTAGATAAAATTATTTTTTTAACTTCTCCAGAAATCAATTTATTAACCGCAACAGCTACGGGTAAAAAGGTTTTACCTGTACCGGCTGGTCCTATGGCATAAATAATATTATTTTTTTTGAGAACTTCTAAATATTGTTTTTGCTTTTCCGTTCTTGCATATACAGTTTTTCTTGGGGTCTTAACTGTAAATTCATTGTCAAGGTTTTGCTCCTCAAAAGTTAAATTCTCTGCATTGGTATTGTTAGATTCGAAATTATATACAGATATAATATCATCTTCTTCAAAATAATTTTTTTCAAAAGATTTTTTCAATAAGTTACCCAACACTTTAATAACCACATCGGAATCTTTTTCCTTTCCTTTGATTGTTATCAAATTACCTCTTAAATTAATTTTAGTTTTAGATATTTTCTCCAATAATGAAAAATTTTCATCGTGAGTTCCGCTTATTTTTGCTAGGGAATTATTGTTTTTAATATGGATACTAACCATATCGTTTTTAAAATCTAACACTTGCAACAAGTCGTTTAGTATCACTGACTTGCTCATTTAATTATTATTCGCTGCTCCAAACAGATTGTTTCTATTGCAAGATTGGACCATGACATCTGTCATTGTTCCTGGAATATAATTTGTACCCTCAACGAATACAGCCTGCATATGCTCGTTTCTTCCAAAAAACTGGTCTCCTTTTTTAGTAATATTTTCTAATAACACTTTAGTTTTTGTATTAATTTTGCTTTCATTAAACTTTATTTGTAAATCAATCAGCTTATTCTGCAATACTTCGAGTCTAGATTGTGCAATTTCCTTGGGAATCTGTTGGTAATCCACTGCTGGAGTTCCTGGTCTTTGGCTATAAATAAAAGAATAAGAGTTAGAAAATTTTACAGTATCTACAAGACTTAACGTCTCTTCGAAATCTTTGTCTGTTTCTCCTGGATAGCCAATGATAAAATCGCTAGAAAACTCGATATCTTTCCTCACATTTCTAAATTTTTCTAAAAGTTCTAAATAAAATTCTCTCGTGTGATTTCTATTCATTAAAGCTAAAATTTTATTAGATCCTGATTGCACTGGAAGATGAAGCTGCGGCATTAGCTTTTCTTCATCTCTAAAAATATTAATTAGCTCTTCGTCAAAATCCTTTGGGTGTGACGTTGTAAATCTAATTCGTTTCAGCTCCTGGATGGAAGATATTTTCTTGATCAACTTAGCAAGATTAATATCTTCATGCTTATAGCCACTCACATTTTGCCCTAAAAGGGTAATTTCTTTTGTCCCATTGTTAACTAGAGTAGAAATCTCTCTTAGTATTTGCTCTGGGTTCCTAGAAAACTCTGGTCCTCTTGTATATGGAACAACGCAAAATTTACAAAACTTATCACAGCCTTCTTGTATCGTTATAAAAGAAGAGACTTTTGAAGATAGGTTTTTGTAACGTTCTAAAGAATCAAATTTTTCTGAGACATCTAAGTCCGTATTGAAAATATTAGATTGAGTTCCCTCATGATCTTTTATTAGCTGTGGTAACTTATGATAAGCTTGTGGTCCAACTACAATGTCTACAAAATTACTTTTTTCAAAAACCATTGCAGATTCGGCTTGAGCAACGCACCCAGCCAAAACAAAAGTTGTTTTTGTTTTTTTATCTTTTAAAATTTTTTTAAACTTTCCAATATCGGAGTAAACTTTTTGTGTAGCTTTTTCTCTTATGTGGCAGGTGTTAAATATAAAATAATCTGCAAGTTCAATTGTATCAACTTTTTTATAATCAGCAGAAGACATCAAATCTGCAATACGATTAGAATCGTACTCATTCATCTGGCATCCGAAAGTTTTTATAAAAAAGTTTTTAGACAATTAGTTTTTCTTTTTTTTACAGTAGAGCTCGAGCCTATGGTCGACAAGGTCAAAGCCTAGTTTGTTTGCAATTTTTTTTTTAAGTTTTTCAATTTCCTCATCTACAAATTCTATTATTTCTCCTGTATTAACATCAATTAAATGATCGTGATGCGTTTCTGTAACCGCTTCATATCTTGACTTGCCGGCTTTAAACTCATGCTTGTCGATGATATTTGCCTCCTCTAACAATTTTACAGTTCTATATACCGTGGCAATACTAATCCTCTTGTCAATAATAACAGCTCTCTTATGAAGCTCGTCTACATCTGGATGAAACTTGGTATCCATGATGGTTTCTTCTAACAATTTAACTATTGTTTTTCGTTGATCAGTAAGTCTAAGGCCTTTGTCAATGCACTTCTGCTCTAAGTTAATGGCGAATGGTGAAGTTTTATTTAACATTTTATAAAATTATTTAATATTTTTGCTTTAGATTTTTATCCAAAAATAGTTTTTTTTGCACAAGGACTTCGATGTCTTTAAATCCATATACAAAAGGAACTAAATTTTTCTTAAAAATACCATTGTATTCACAATTAGAAACAACTTTTTTTTTACTTAAAATTCTCTCAAATTCATTGGTTTTTAGTTCTCTAAGCTTAACACCAAGATTAAAAAATTTTTTATTAATGCTTATTATCATTGGGGCTAGATTTTGAGAATTTTTGCAAACAACCTTCCAAAGAGTGTTGTTGGTAAAACCAACTATTTTAATTTTTTTAATAAGCGATAAAACTTTTAGACAAGTTAAGATATTTCTAATCCCGGCATAACTACCTGGACCCAGATTTACCAATAAAAGATTTGCTTGAGAAATGTCAATGCTGCTTTTTTTTAATATTAGATCAAAATCTTTAGAAAAATTATCACTTTTTAAATAATTTTTGAGACGAATAGTTTTGCTCTTGCCTATATTTGATGTAATTATCAAAGAATTAAGGGTAGAATCTACTGAAATAAAATTTTGTATGCTCACTAGAAAAATTATTTATTTATTAGTTTTTTTGAATTTTCTCAATCCTATAACAAGTGGAGCGGAAGGTTTTAAAGAAAAGGGTATCATATCCCTAATGTACCACAGATTTGAAGAAAACAAATATCCAACTACCAACATAAAAATCTATGACTTTAAAAAACAAATTGAGGCCATAAAAGCGGCTGAGCTTGAATTTATAAGCTTTGATCAATTAAAAAAAATTATTTTAAATAAAGAACAATATAGTGGGAAAAAAATTTTCCTGACAATAGACGATGCTTTTCAATCTTTTTACAAAAATGCCTGGCCCATTTTACAAGCAGAGCAAATCCCTTTTATTCTTTTTGTTAATACCAGAGAAGTCGATGCACGGAACCCCAACTATATGAGTTGGGATCAAATAAGAGAAATTCACAAATCTAAAATAGGAACTATAGGAGGTCATAGCTTCGGCCACGAATATTTAGTTGAGTTTAGCAGGGAGGATGTAATCAAAGATTTAAAAAAATCACACGAAAATTACTTAAAAGAAATTGAAACTATTCCCGAAGCCTTTTCATATCCTTTTGGAGAATATAGCAGCGAAACAAAAAACATAGTTAAGGAACTTGGTTACTTAGTTGCCTTTGGTCAGCACTCAGGAGTAATACATCAAAAAGAGGATATTTTTGAACTACCTAGATTTCCAATCAATGAGGATTATGGAAAAATAGATAGATTTATTTTTTTAATAAATACAAGCCCTCTTGCTTATAATTTTTTCAAACCAGAAAATAAATTACTTAGCAACAATAACCCTCCCAATATTGAAATTGAATTTACAAACAATGTAAGAAACATTAATTGTTTCACAAACGAAGGTGGTCAGTGGAAACAAAGTGAAATAACTTTTTTAGATGATAACTGGATTAGAGTTCTTTTGCAGAAAGAATTTAAATCGAGAAGAGGTAAAATTAATTGTACAGCAAAATTAAAAGATAATACTTGGGGGTGGTTTGGTAGACAATTTGTTGTAACTGACTAAACTATATTTGGCTTCTTCTTGCGAGATAAAACCGAGTCATCAAAATCTGTTAGAGAATTTTGCTCAATTATTTTCTGTAGACGCTCTGAATATTCATAACCAATCTCGGAATATTTATCCAAATACTTAGATAACTTTAAGCCTGAAATAGTATTGTCTTTTTCCCTCTGCTTTGCCCTGGCTTCTCTAAATTCCTTATAGCTATTGTGTGTATTTAAATTTTTTTTATAGGAAGAAATGGATGCTCTAATAATCTTAAAACTTCTGACCTCAAAACTTTCTTCCTCTCCTCTTCCAGTTGGGACTATTCCCCTGCCTTTTTTCCAAGTCCTTGCTCCAAACAAAGAATTGCCCTCCATAGCGAATCTTGATGTTCCCCAACCACTTTCATAAGCCGCTTGTGCCAAGGCAAGGGAGGGTGGGATAATATCCATTTTTAATGCAAGCTCTGCCGTATCATTATTGTTCACTTTGTATTCAGCAAATTTTTTATTTAACCAATCAACTTCTTCTTGATTTAAATCTTTCTCTCGCAAATTCTGATTTAAACGACTTCTATCCTCTAAAATTCTGTTGTTTTCGTAAATAATTAAAGGAAGAATAACTTTAATAAAAAGTTTTTTTCTATCTGTTATGCTGTTAATTTGGGCCATGCCAGATGGAAGCTTGGATAAAAAAATAGGTTCCACAGCCTTACCATCTCTTATGTCTTTTAAATTATAGTCTTCTTCTTCAAACAAGCTGATCACTGTACGGGCATCAATATTGTTTCCAAAACCTAATATCTGACGGTCAGTAAACTCCGAAGCCCTTTCTGCTGGTTTTGTGCTCTCCAATCTTTTTCCTGAACCCAATAAATTTTCATCAATGGCCATAACATCTTCTTTTGTATAGCTATTTATAATTAAATTCTTATCAGCATTTATTTTTGCAAATTGTGTATTTTCAAATCCAGGTCGAAAAAGCATGACAAAAAGAAGAAGGGTAATCACACTGCCTTTTGCATATGAAAGATTGTAATGCTTAGCCAAGTGGTTATCTAATTTTATTGGTGATTTTCGTATAACGTAATTGTTAAATTTATAAAAAATATCAATATATTTAATAAATTTTTTAAAATTTACTCCAAATTTTTTTGTGGCCCTAGAAATACAATCTAAAAAATTATTATAATTTTTTTTAATATTGTTTAATTTTTTAGAAACCATAAAATATTTATTCTAAATTTACAGCTGTTACCGAATGAACTTCTGGAACGTAATGCTTAATCATCCGCTCGACGCCTTGTTTGAGGGTAACAACAGAACTTGGGCATCCTGCACAGCTACCTTTTAACATCACTTCTGCTACTCCGTCTTTATAGGATTTTAACTGTATGTCTCCACCATCCATAGCAACCGCAGGTCTGATTTTCTCATTCAGTACCTCTTCTATTCTTTTGGAAATTTCATCCTTAAAATCAGTGGTCTTAGCAAAAGAAAAAGGTTTAAAATCTGCATTAATCTCTTCGAGAAGAATGTTTAAAATATCCTGCTTTATTTCATCCCAATTTTTTCCGGCAGCTTTCTTTATAGTAACAAAATTAGTGTCTATATAAATCAACTCCGACAGACCCAGGGCAAATATTTTTTCTGCAAATTTAATATCTGAACATTCTTTGATGGATTTGATTTCTTTTGAACCAGATGCAACTATATTAAAATCAAATAGAAATTTTTTTGACTCTGGATTGGGTGTGTCAGTTACGGTAATCATATAATTAAATAGTTAAGATCTTTTCATTTTAACCTAATTAAAATCTAATTAAAACTTCCTAATTAGACAATTAAATCAATGTCTTTTTCCTCTAGTGATCCTGGAACGATAACAATGGGTATGGCCAAATCCTTAATTCTTTTACCAGTTAAAGCCTTAATTAGCGGCCCTGGATCTTCATTATTTGGGGTGGAAGCTAATACCAAGAAACGAATGGTTTGATCTTCTTTAATCAGTTTTAACAACTCATCAGCTCGATCTCCTATTTTAATAATAATTTCAGTTTCAATATTAAACCTTAATTTAATTTTTTGAGACCACAACCTGCAAAGTTTTTTAGCCTCACTTGTTGCTTCTTGTTCTATAAGATTTTCAATTCTAGCCCATTGCGCATTGATTGCTGGATCTACTATGTAAAGCAAGGACAATTCTCCGTCTGTATGGATTGCTCTATTCGCCGCAAAATAGACAGCATTTTCTAACTCTTTGCTTTCATCAATTACTACTAAAAACTTTTTTTTCATTTCGACAATCCTACTATCTCCTTGATCTCTTTTAAATTTTTATTTGCCTCTATATTTGCCTTGTTTTTCCCGTCTTCCAAAACTTTTTGCAAAAAATCTTTGTTCAATTTTAGTTTTTGAATTTCTTTTCCTATAGGACAAATTTTTTCAACCAATAATGAACTTAATTCTTTTTTAAAATCAGAAAATACTTTGCCATCCCATTGCTCTACTATTTCTTTTGCTTTCTTGTTGTTCAAGGCAGAAAAAATATTAACCAAATTTCTTGCCTCCGGTCTATCTCTGCCCGTAATTATGTTTTGGCTAATTGGTTCGCTGTCGGTTTTTGCCTTTTGAATTTTCTTTATAATTAAATCTGCATCATCAGTTAAATTAATTCTCGATAAATCAGATTCTTCGGACTTACTCATTTTTTGAGTTCCATTACGTAAGCTCATTACTCTGGAAATATCTTCAGGTATAATAGGCTCTGGCGTTGTAAAAAAATCTTTTTTATTAAAATCATTATTAAATTTAATGGCAATGTCCCTGCATAACTCAAGATGCTGTTTTTGATCCTCTCCCACAGGAACGTGAGTTGCTTTATATAAAAGTATGTCTGCAGCCATTAGTACTGGATAAGTGTAAAGTCCTATGCTTGCTTTTTCTTTATTGCTTCCAGCCTTTTCTTTAAATTGAGTCATCCTATTAAGCCAACCGATTCTAGCTATGCAATTAAAAATCCAGGCAAGCTCTGCATGAGCTCCCACAGCAGATTGAATAAAAATAGTATTATTTTTTGCATCAATTCCGGAGGCCAGGAAAGCTGCTGCTGTATCTAATATATTTTCTTTAAGAATTTCAGGATCGTGATTAACTGTAATAGCATGCATATCGGCTAACATAAAAAAACACTCAAAGTCTTTTTGCAAGAGCACAAAATTATTGATAGCTCCCAAATAGTTTCCTAGATGAAGATTTCCTGTTGGCTGGATGCCAGATAATATTCTTTTATTTTGATTCATAAGTTTTCACTTTAAAGTCAGCAATACTAAAAGATTTGAACAATATTGAAAGTAGAAAGTAGATTGCTGATGAGCTTCCTACGATTATAAGTAAATAGAATATCTTGCTAAAAGAACTGCTATTAAAAGTGAATTGAAATTCGGATAGCAAAAAGTAGAGGCTACCGCTCATAATCAGCGAACACAAAAAAATCTTACCCATTCTTATTTTAAAAGTTGTATCAAATTTGTGTAAATTATTTTTTGATAAAAAAAACTGATAAATAAAAGCACCACACCAACAAGAAACCGTTGTTCCTAGGGCAATAGACACAAATCCCAAGTATGAGAAAAGAAGCAAGCTTATTGCAACATTTAAAAAAACAGTTGTTACAGAAACATAAAATGGAAATTTTGTATCTCCTCTGGCAAAATAAAAACTAGAATAAATTTTTAGCAAAGAAAAAGCTGGAAGACCAAACCCGAAAACGAATAAAGCTTTTGAAGTTTGTATAACGCTTTGTTCATCAAAAGAACCATAACCAAAAAGAGTTGAAATAATTGGCTCTGTCGCCATAACAATTCCTATGGTAGCAGGTGCTGACAAAAACAGAGAGAGTTCAATAGATCTGTTTTGTAGAAAAAAACTTCTTCCGTCTTTGTTTTGGAAAATTTCTTTTGATAAAGTTGGCAGTATAACTGTTCCAATTGCAATACCGGTTATCGCCAATGGTAGTTGGTAGATTCTGTCTGCATAGTATAAATATGACACAGCGCTAGTTTGAAATGACGCAATAATTGTTCCTACTAAAATGTTAATTTGCATAACTCCGGATGAAAAAATGCTTGGTAATAATCTTTTAAAAAAAAATTTAACTTCTGGAGAGATTGTTAAATTGAATCTCATATTAGGCTTAAAATATTTTTTTGTATAAAAAAATAACATTATCAACTGCAAGAACCCAGCAATGGTCACTGACCATGCCATATAAACCACAAGATCTTTATCAAAAAAATTTGCATAAAAGATAGAGCCTATAAGGAGTAAATTAAGAATAATGGGTGCGGCTGCGGGTACAGCAAATTTTCCTTTGGTATTTAAAATAGCAGAGTAAAAAGAAGATAACGACACAAACAGCAAAAAAGGGAAAATTATTCTGCTTAAAGACACTGCAAGATTATATTTTTCTAAATTGTCGGTAAAGCCTGGGGAAATAATATAAATAACTCCTCCCATGAAAATTTCTGCAACACAAATTAAAATCAAAAGAATAAAAGTTAGTGAATTAAAAACCGAATTGGCAAAATCAAAAGATTTTTTCTGGGCATCTAACTTTGCGTATTGAGGCACAAATGCAGAGTTAAAGGATCCCTCGGCAAACAATCTTCGAAATGTGTTGGGCAATCTGAAGGCAACGAAAAAAGCGTCAGCTAAAAAACTTGTCCCGAGAAAGATTGCGATCAAAATATCCCGAAAATAGCCAAGAATTCTGCTGACAAGAGTTAAGAATCCAAACGAGCTAACGGATGACAAAATATTCATAATATTTCTAATATTTATATTGTTTTACAATCTTAATGTTCTAAATTCCCTCCTACAAATAAAAATTGACATTTTCGTGAACCAAAAAAATAAATGACGAATAAGAACTTAATTCAAAAATATACTGACAAAGAAGCTTTAGATTTCCACATTGAGGGGAAACCTGGGAAAATAGAGATAATATCCTCTAAAAATTTATCAACTCAAAGAGATTTAGCCTTAGCTTATTCTCCGGGTGTTGCTGTTCCGTGCATTGAAATAGGGAAAAATCCAGAAACAGCTTACGACTACACAAGCAAAGGAAATTTAGTTGCAGTTATTAGCAATGGAACTGCAATCTTAGGTCTGGGAGATTTAGGTGCACTTGCATCGAAACCAGTGATGGAAGGTAAATCTGTTTTATTTAAAAGATTTGCGGATATTGATTCTATTGATATTGAAATAGATTCTAAAGATGCGGATGAAATTATTAACGTTGTATCCAAAATTGCAGTTACTTTTGGTGGGATTAATCTTGAAGATATTGCTGCTCCAGACTGTTTTATTATAGAGCAAAAATTAAAAGAATTAGTTGATATTCCAATTTTTCATGATGACCAACATGGTACAGCCATTATCACAACAGCTGGACTAATTAATGCTCTAGATATTTCTGGCAAATCAATGAAGGACGTCAAAATTGTTGTAAACGGTGCGGGAGCTTCTGCAATTGCATGTACAGAATTATTTAAAAACAGCGGTGTGCCCAATGACAATATTACGATGGTTGATCGTAAAGGAGTTATTTATAGAGGAAGAACTGAAGGAATGGACCAATGGAAATCCAAACATGCCATTGAAACAAAAAACAGAACATTGGCCGATGCAATGAGTGGTGCAGATGTTTTTCTTGGGTTGTCCGCAAAAGATGTTCTTACTAAAGAAATGGTGAAGTCTATGGCAAAAAATCCAATTATTTTTGCTTGTGCAAATCCTGATCCTGAGATCAGACCAGAACTGGTAAAAGAAGTAAGAGACGATGCAATTATTGCAACGGGAAGATCTGACTATCCTAATCAAGTAAATAATTTAATTGGCTTTCCCTATATTTTTAGGGGTGCGCTAGATGTTAGGGCGAAAGAAATTAATGAAGAAATGAAAGTTGCTGCAGCCAATGCAATCGCAAAACTTGCTAGGGATAATGTTCCTGATGAAGTTGTTGCTGCTTATGGTGGGGAAAGACCAGTATATGGAAGAGATTATATTATTCCATCCACTTTTGACCCGAGATTAATTACTGTAATACCAATGGCCGTTGCAAAAGCTGCGATGGATAGTGGTGTAGCGAGAAAACCAATCAAAGATTTTGAAAAGTACGAAAATGAGTTGGCTTCCAGATTAGACCAGTCCATGAATTTTATGAGAGCAATCAACTCTGCAATTAAAGGGAAGAAAAAAAGAGTTGTATTCGCCGAAGGTGAAGATCCCGAAACATTGAAAGCGGCAGTTGCTTTTAAAAATAGTGGCTTAGGTGAACCAATACTAATTGCGAATAAAGAAAAATTAAAAGAAACTTTTAAACAAATAGGATTAGATGAAAACTATAATATGGAAGTTTCAAACTCTGCGGATAAAGAAAAAAGCGAAGAATATGTTAAGTTTTTATACAACAAGCTTCAACGCAAAGGCGTTCTAGAAGCAGACTGTAATAAGCTTGTAAAAACAGACAGGGCAACATGGGGATCTTGCATGGTTTCATGTGGCCATGCCGACGCCATGGTTACTGGGAACACAAGACACTATGCAGCAACTGTTGAAAAATTAATGCACTCTGTAGGTTCAAGAGAAAATGAGCTTGTGTTTGGCATGTGTGTTTTTGTTCAACAAGGAAAAACAATTATTATTGCCGATACCAATGTAATTGAATACCCCGACTCGGAAGAATTAGCAAAAATGGCCATATCCTCTGCGAGAATAGCTCGAATGTTAGGATTGGATCCAAAAGTTGCTTTCTTATCGCATTCTACATTTGGCCAACCTGAGACGGATCGAACCAAAAGAGTTGCAAAAGCGGTCGAAATTTTAAAACAAAAGAAAGTTGACTTTATATTTGATGGTGAGATGCAGCCCGATGTTGCTTTAAATAAAAAATATCAATCTGCCTATTCTTTTTCTGAGGTAGTTGGAAATGCAAATATTTTAATTATGCCCTCTATTCACGCTGCAGCAATATCTATCAAACTGCTAAAAGAATTAAGCAGAGGAAAAGTGATTGGTCCGATGCTAATAGGATTGGGACAACCAATTGAAGTGGCTCCCTTGAGATCTACGAGTTACGAAATTTTAAATTTAGCTTCTATCGCTGCTTATTCCGCGGAAACAATTAAATATTAAATTTATTTTTTATTTTTAGACAAATCATCCACTAAAAAAATAGTAGCATCAACGCTTTTAACATCTTTAATTAGAGATGCCTCATTCATAACTTCTCTACGCTCAGCTTCGTTTGCTGCAATTCCAAATATAAAAATAACTTGGTTTACTGTATTCACCTGATAATTGGACATACTGATTTTTTTATTTGCAAGTAATGCAACTTTCATTTGTGATGAAATTAATACGTCTTGAGAATAGTTTTTTAATGAAAATTTATCTTTTACTTCAATATTATTTTTAACAGACCTTGCTCCTTCTGTTTTCCATGCAAGTTTTGTCATTAAAATTTTCTCATCTACTTTTTCTACTACGCCTGTAAGGAAAATATGTCCGTCAACTACCTTGGGAGAAACATCTAAAATATATTTTTTATCTGTCTTGGTAATTCTGATTAGCAATGATTTTTGCATAATGGAGTCGTCTATTTGCGTCCCTAAAGATCTTGGATCTAAATATATGCTAACTCCCGTTCCCAGAACTCCTTCTGAACCAACCCCTACGCAACCAGTAAGAATTAAAAATGAGAAAATAATAATAACTATTTTTTTCATTTATTTATTTCTAATATATTTTGGTAAATAATTTTTTTACTCATTTTTAATTTTTCCGCAAGGTACTCTGCTATATCTTTTGATGACATTTTATTAAGCAAAAGTTTTATTTCATTAACAAGATTTACATTGTTAGTAATTTTAAGATCTACTGATTTGCTACTAATCACAAGAGTTATTTCTCCTTTTAAATCATTGCTGCTAATACTTTTCAATAATTCAGGTATGCTACCAGATAAGTAGGTCTCGTGTATTTTTGTAATTTCTCTTGCAATGAATATTTGTCTGTCTGCAAAATGTGGTTGAAATTCTTTTAAACTTTTTTTTAAATCCCGTGCTGGCAAATATAGAACTATCGTATTAGCAATTTTTGATAGACTTTCTAGCTCTTGGGTTCGTTCATTATTTTTTTTGGACAAGAACCCAAAAAAGAAAAATTTTGTATCAAATCCAGATACGGATATAGCTGCTGTCACTGCAGACGGTCCAGGGATTGGAATAACCTTAACTTTCTGCTCACGCGCAGATTTTATCAAAAACTCTCCTGGGTCAGATATTAGTGGGGTTCCTGCATCAGATATTAGAGATATAATTTTGCCATTATCAATGTCATCAAAAATTTCTTTGATGTTTTTCATTTCGTTAAACTTGTGGAATGAAATTAGTTTTTTTTTGATATTGTAAAAATTTAGGAGCTTTAAAGAATGCCTGGTATCTTCGCATAGAATATAATCTGATTGCTTAAGAACCTCTAGTGCCCGCAGGGTTATGTCTGATAAATTGCCTATAGGGGTGGAAACAACATAAAGAGCGGGGTCAAGTAGATTGTTTTTTCTGTTTTCCGACATATATTCATCTATATCATTAACATAATTTTATGAAAAAATTTTCTATTAAATTTTTTTTACTTTCTTTTCTTTTGCTTAATTTAACACTTGTAGCAGAGAGCAAGAATCAATCCTTGAGAATTGGAGCCATCCTGCCTCTATCCGGGGACTATAAAGAAATAGGAAATAAAATATTAAAAACTTTTGAGCTCACTATATTCGAACTTTCCAATGTTAATGTTACTCTAGTTCCATTTGATAACCAAAGCACGGAGACAGGCACTAGATTTGCCTTTAAAGAACTTCAAACCCAAAAAGTGGATATTGTTTTGGGACCTGTTTTCATGAAAAATTTATTATCCATCTCGAATGAAGAGGGATTTTCAAAGTATATTTTTATATCCTTAAGCAATAATAACATAGATCTACCCAGAAATGTTATTTCCTTTGGTCTAAATATCGATAGCCAGATTTTGGCTTTGCAATCTGTTCTTAATCAAAAAAACACATCAAAAATTTTTTTCGGCAATGATACGAAATTTTCACAAAATGTTTTAAAAAAAATTGAAGAGTTAAAAGTGCCGCTTAAAGCAAAATATCAATATTCAGATTTTAAGGAGATTGATACAAAAGCAAAGTCTGCAACATCCTACTATTATAGACACAAACAATTACTTGAACTGGTTGCTGAGCTAAAGAAATCAGAAAATAATAAGGATTTAGAAAGAGCAAAAATTCTCGAAAAAACAGACACGTTAGGCGGTGTAAACTACCAACAAGTAATAGTTCCTGCTTTTGACGATGACTTAATAAGTGTTGTTTCTTTTTTTGATTATTATGATGTTAATTACAAAGATGCTACGTTTATTACTCTAAACCAGTGGTTTAATAAAAAAATTTTAATAGAGCCGTCACTACAAAATATTATTTTTCCTTCTATTAATTATGTAAGTTTTCAAGAGCTAAACAAAAAATTTAAAGAAAATTATAATATTGAAATTTCCAATATTGAAATATTAGCTTACGATATCATTCCACTATTGGCATCTACTTGGTATGAAAAAAAAGACAATTTATTCGTAGCTGAAGATTTTGTTGGAAAAGAATTTCGCGGCAAAAGTGGTATCTTTAAAATCAACAATTTAAATTTTGCAGAAAGAAAGTTAGACCTTTATCAAGTCAAGAATAATGAGTTCGTAAAAATTAATTAAATCTAAAATATTTTTTTATTTTTTTAAAAGCCTTGTATCGGTGTGAGATTTGATTTTTATACTTAGGCTGCAGCTGTCCAAAAGTTTTTTCTTCTCCTCTTGCCGTAAAAATAGCGTCATAGCCAAAGCCTTTTGTGCCTTTTGCAGGAAAACTAACTTGTCCAAAAATTTTACCCTCAAATTCAAAGGTTTTTCCTGAAGGAAATCCTATAGAGATACAGCACGTAAAATTGGCTTTAGATTTTAATAGTTTTTTTTTAAGAAGAAGTTTTCTTACCTTCTCCATGGCAAGGCTAAAATCTTTTTTTTTTCCTGCCCATCTTGCAGAATAAATTCCAGGCTGCTTGTTTAAACTTTCCACTTCAAGTCCAGAGTCATCAGATATTGAGATTAGACCTGTTTTTTTTACGCAATATAAAGATTTAATTCTGGCGTTACCCTTGAATGTTTTTGCTGTTTCTTTGGGTTCTTTTAAATCAAAATCTTTGGGTTTAAAATATTTTATTTTTTTTGGTAATAAATCTTTAATTTCTTTAAATTTTCCAGGATTGTTGGTGGCTATAAGAATAGAATTTATTTTTTTTAATTCTTTTAATTTATGCACTTAAAACTTTTTTTTGTAGTGCGATAATATCCCCTATAGATTTTTTAGAATACTGAAGCATTTCTAAAAACTGAGTTTCGCTACAGGTTGTTTTTTCACCAGTTAATTGTAACTCTATTATTTCATTTTTGTCATTCATGACATAATTGGAATCTATATCTGCCTTGCTATCTTCTTGGTAATCAAGGTCCATTAAAATTTCTCCATCAACAATACCGCAGCTAATTGCGGCAACGTAGCCTTTAATGGGATTGTGGTTAATTTGTTTTCGCTTGATCATTAAATCTATGCATTTTTTTAAAGCCACAAAGCCACCAGTTATCGAAGCAGTTCTAGTTCCGCCATCTGCTTGCAAAACATCGCAGTCAATTGTAATCAAATATTCACCCAATAACTGAGTGTCAATTGCAGCTCTTAATGACCTGCCTATTAATCTTTGAATTTCTGAGGTTCTGCCACCAATTTTTCCCACGGACGCCTCTCTTCTCATTCTTTCATGAGTAGATCTGGGGAGCATTCCATATTCGGCTGTGACCCAACCTTTACCAGACCCCTTGAGCCATCTAGGAACCTTATCTTCGATAGATGCTGTGCAAACTACATGTGTGTCACCAGATTTAATTAGGCACGATGCGTCCGCATTTTTTATATAATCCGTGATGATTTCCATATTTCTTAGTTCTAAATTTTTTCTATTATTTCTCATAATTTGGCCTTGGAATTTAATAATTAGTTACTATATATGCTTGCATTATAAATTATAAAAAAAAATGAATACAGAAGAAAAAATAGAAAATCCTGATTTTAATAAAGAAATAGACGGCGAAGAAAAGTCTGAGACTGCAGCAGAAAATACCGAAACTTCTAATGAACTAGATCAGCAGACCTTTGAAGATCCTCAAGAAAAATTAGAAAAAACCATATCAGAACTTAATGATAAAATTTTACGTCTTCTTGCTGAAAATCAAAACTTAAGAAAAAATCACGAGAAAGAAAAAGAAGATATTCTAAAATATGGCTCTTTTAACTTTGCCTCTGGAATTTTAAGCTTAACGGACAATCTGGATAGAGCCTTTTCTATTTTTAAAAATAACCAAAAATTTAAAGATAAAGAATTCGTTGATATAAAAAACGGCATAGAGCTAATTGAAAAAGAGCTTTTGGTCACCCTAGAAAAAAACAATATTACCTATGTAGATTGTTTAAATAAAAAATTTGACCCCAATTTTCATCAAGCGCTAAGTGAAGTTGAAAGTGAAAAAGAACACGGGACCGTGGTAGAAGAAATCCAAAAAGGTTATCTATTGCATGATAGGCTTTTGAGGCCATCCCTCGTAAACATAGCTAAATCAGGCAAAAAAGACGAAAAATAATATTTGTTTTAGAGGTTGTAATCCCCAAAACACCCCCCATATCCAATACACAATTAAGAACCAAGACTACTAAAAAAGGAATAAAAATTATGTCAAAAATTATAGGAATAGATTTAGGAACAACGAATTCATGTGTTGCTGTTATGGATGGTGCAACGCCAAAAGTATTAGAAAATTTAGAAGGCTCAAGAACTACTCCGTCAGTAGTTGCTTTTACAGAGAGTGGAGAAAAATTAGTTGGAATGTCTGCAAAACGACAAGGTGTTACTAATGCCGAAAATACTTTTTTTGCAGTTAAGAGATTAATTGGAAGAAAATTTGACGGTGATGCAGTAAAAAAAGATATCAAAGGACTTCCTTACAAAATTATTAAAGCCGACAACGGCGATGCATGGCTTGAATCTAGAGGAGAAAAATATTCACCAAGCCAAATTTCTGCTTTTGTGTTGCAAAAAATGAAAGAGACTGCTGAAAAATATTTAGGCTCTGAAGTAACAGAAGCAGTAATCACAGTTCCTGCATATTTTAATGACTCCCAAAGACAAGCAACCAAAGATGCGGGGAAAATTGCTGGCCTGGATGTAAAAAGAATTATTAACGAACCAACTGCTGCTGCATTAGCGTATGGCTTAGATAAAAAAGATGCAAAAACAGTTGCTGTATATGATTTGGGTGGAGGAACTTTTGACGTATCTATCTTGGAATTAGGAGATGGAGTGTTTGAAGTTAAATC
>CAWUVR010000006.1:0-11732 GCA_963925905.1 uncultured Pelagibacteraceae bacterium | reverse complement strand
TTCTAATATTTTGTAATAGATTTTTTTTAATTTTTTTAAATCATTTATAGAAACAGACTCATTAACCTTATGCATGGTATTTCCAACCAATCCAAATTCAACACAAGGAGCAATATCTTTAATAAATCTTGCATCTGACGTTCCTCCGCTTGTAGATAGCACCGGTTTATTTTTGGTAATATCTTTGATAACTCGGCTCATCATATGCACTGTTTTCCCTGGTTTCGTAATGAATGCAGTTCCAGTTTCAGAATAGTTAATAATAGCTTTGCACTTATATTTCTTGGCTATTTGCTGAACAATAGAAGAAATTCTTTTTTTTAATGAGGAGTAGTTATGTTTGTTATTGAATCTAATATTAAAAGTTGCAGACGAAGTTGCTGGAATAACATTGTCAGCATTACTATCAGTGCTCATTTTTGTAATTTCTAAGTTAGAGGGTTGAAAATTTTTTGTTCCATTATCTAATTTGGTAGATTTTAGTTTATCCAAAATTTTTATTAATGGCGTAGAAGGATTGCACGCTTCGTGAGGGTATGCGACATGACCTTGAGTTCCTGTTAGCGTAAGATAGGCCGTAATACTTCCTCTTCTTCCTATTTTCATCATTTGCCCCATGACTTTTCTATTGGAAGGTTCTCCGACTAGACAAAAATCAATTTTTTCTTTTTTTTTCTTTAAATAATTTACTACTTTTTTGGTTCCATTGATGGCTACTCCCTCTTCATCTCCAGTAATGATGAAGCTAATAGAGCCTTTAAATTTTTTATTATTCTTTAAAAATTCACTTACAGCAGAAATAA
The DNA here is from genome assembly GCA_963925905.1 of uncultured Pelagibacteraceae bacterium. GTDB lineage: Bacteria > Pseudomonadota > Alphaproteobacteria > Pelagibacterales > Pelagibacteraceae > IMCC9063. The sequence goes on along the minus strand of CAWUVR010000006.1, from coordinate 10,929 downwards.
AACAAGCAATACCACCTTTCATATCGCTTGTGCCTCTTCCGTAAATTTTTCCTTTTTTTACTGCTCCTGAAAATGGACCAACATCCCAAGACTTTAAGTTTCCTGCCGGCACAACATCTGTATGGCCAGCAAAACAAAAGTTGGGAGATGATTTTCCAAATCTTGCATACAAATTTTTTATTGTCGGAGTGTTTTTATCTGCAAAGTTTAAAATTTTACATTGAAAGCCAATAGATTTAAGATGCTTAGCAACCAGAGCAATGGCTCCACCATCTACAGGGGTAACACTGGGTATTTTGATTAGTTCTTTTGTTAGCGAAAGTTCATTAATAACTTTTGCCATCTATTCTCTCAGCAAATCATTGACAGAAGTTTTGCTTCTTGTTTTTTCATCGACTGTTTTGACAATCACTGCACAATACAAATTTGGTCCACCTTTATCGTTTTTACTTGGCATGCTACCAGCAACAACTACGGAGTAGGGAGGAATTTGTCCGTAAGAAATAGTTTTAGTTTTTCGGTTATATATTTTTGTGGAAGCGCCAAGATAAACACCCATAGAAATAACAGAACCTTTTCCCACAATAACGCCTTCAGCCACTTCTGATCTTGCTCCTACAAAGCAATTGTCCTCAATAATAACAGGGTTTGCTTGCAAAGGCTCAAGCACTCCACCAATTCCAACTCCACCGCTAATATGGCAATTTTTTCCAATTTGCGCACAAGAGCCAACAGTTGACCAAGTGTCAATCATGGTTCCCTCATCAACATACGCGCCTAAATTTACAAAAGAAGGCATCAGTACAACATTTTTTCCAATGAAAGCACCATGTCTCACTACTCCATTAGGTACCATTCTAAAACCAGCTTTTTTATGCTCTTCTCTTCCCCATCCAGCTGTCTTACCTCGCACCTTGTCCCACCAAGTAGCATAAGGACCAGCAAGTGTTTGCATTTCATTTGTTCTAAAACTTAAAAGGATTGCTTTTTTAATCCACTGATTAACAATCCACTTTTTACCTTTTTTTTCAGCAACTCTTATTGTTCCTTGATCAACTAAATCAATGGTTTCTTTAATCGCTTCAATAATTTTAGAATCTGAATCTTTAGATATTTTTTCTTTTTTTTCCCATGCTTGGTTTATAATTTTTTCGTATTTCATAATATTAATTTATACTTTCGTTTATTTTTTTCAAGAAATCACTTAGTGTTTTTACATTATAGTTAACATGCTTTCCATCATATCCTTCTTTGCAATAAGAATCGTCATTCTCAATCCATGCCGTTTTCATTCCTAGCTCATGAGCGGGTAATAAGTTTTTGGCGATATCTTCAATAAAAATACTATTTTTGGCCTCAATATTATACTTGGCAATAAGAGAGTGGTATGGCTCAATTTCTGGCTTGGGAATAAATTTTGCATCAACAATATCAAATATTTTGTTAAAATTATTTTCTATTCCTAGTTGTTGCGTTACTTTTTGAGCGTGTTTTTTTGTACCATTGGTAAAAATAATTTTTTCTCCAGGCAATTTCTTAATTTGCTCTCCTAATTCCTCATCTTTTTGAAGTAAGCTGTAATCAATGTCGTGAACAAATTCCAAAAATTTATCGGCATCTACTTTATGATTTTTCATCAATCCATTAAGGGTAGTGCCGTGCTCATGAAAATAGGTATCTTTAATTTTCAAGGCTTCCATAGGCGTAACATTCAAATTATCCTCTATGAATTTGCACATTAGGGCATCAACTCCATCAAATAAATTGGTAGTGTTTGGGTAAAGAGTATTATCTAGATCGAAAATCCAGAAACGAATATTTTTTAATTCGATCATTGAACAATTAAAGTTCCAGCTCCAGCGCTAGAAAAAAGTTCAAAAAGTACAGCGTGTGGTTTTCTGCCATCAATAATAACTACTCCTTTGACGCCGCTACGGATCGCAGAAATGCATGTTTTTATTTTTGGAATCATTCCTCCAGTAATAGTTTCATTTTTAATTAGCTCTTCTGCTTCAGTAATAGTTAGTTTGGAAATTAAATTTCCATTTTTGTCATTTACCCCCGGAACGTCCGTCATTAACAACAATCGTTCTGCTTGAATTTTATTAGCAACCGTTCCCGCCGCTGTGTCTGCGTTAATATTGTAAAATTGACCCTTCGCATCTTTACCCATGGGAGCAATGACTGGAATAATTTCTTTTTCAATTAAAGAATGAAGTATATCAACGTTAATTTCCTGTGGGTCAGCTACAAATCCTAACTCAGGATTAATCGCTTTAATTACATTAAAAATATTATTATTTTTAACTGTCACGGGCTCAGCATTTGCTCCGTAGTGCCTGATAGTATTTACAAGATCTGGGTTAATTTCATTAAGCAGAACTTCCTCAACAATTTTAATAACATTTTCATCAGTTACCCTAAGTCCCAAAATAAATTTACTTTGAATATTTAAAGCTTTTAACTTTTGTTGAATTTGAGGACCGCCACCATGAATGACCAATGGCTTAACACCCAATTTTCTACAAACAGCTGCATCTTGTGCGAAAGCTTTAGAAAGCTGGTCGCTTGCCATTACCTGGCCACCGTATTTTAATATTATTTTTTTCCCCTGATAATTTTCAATATACTTTTTTGCTTCTTCTAGGGGAGGGGCGTCTTTTGGCCAGAACTCTTCAATATTCATCTAAACCGTTTTTATGGTTGTTTTTCTAATGATGATATACTGCTGAGCCATAGTAAGAACATTGTTTACAGTCCAATACACGACGAGACCAGATGGAAACGAAGCCAACATCACAGTAAGAAACAACGGAAAGAATGCAAATATTTTTGCCTGAATAGGATCGGTTGGTGCAGGATTTAGTTTTTGCTGAACCCACATGCTTACCCCCATTAATATCGGCCACACACCAATTATTAAGAAAGAAGGTGGACTCCAAGGAATTAAGCCAAACAAGTTAAATAGTGATGTAGGATCTGGAGCTGACAAATCTTGAATCCATCCAAAGAATGGAGCGTGTCTCATTTCCAATGTAACAAATAACATTTTGTAGATAGCAAAGAAAAAAGGAATTTGAATTAGCATTGGCAAACAACCAGATACCGGATTGATCTTTTCTTTTCTGTATAAAGCCATCATTTCAAGCTGAATTTTTTGCTTATCATCTTTGTGCAAGTCTTTTAATCTTACCATTTCTGGCTGGAGAGCTTTCATTTTGGCCATAGACGCAAAAGAGTAGTTTGCAAGAGGAAAAAATAACAATCTTATTCCAGCAGTTAGCAAAACAATGGCTATACCGAAGTTTCCACAAAATTTGTATAGGTAATCAATGATGAAAAATAAAGGCTTGGTAAAAAAGTAGAACCATCCCCAATCAATTGCTAGATCGAATTTTTTTATATCAGCAGTTTTAGTGTAGCCATCAATAACATTTACCTCTTTAGCTCCGATAAACAGTTGAGCTGATCTTGAATTTGTTTTTCCAGGTTCTATGCTGGTAGGATTAGTTAAAATATAATTAGCTTTGTAAGAATCGTTAAAGGTAAATTCTGCATTGAAGGCCTCTTTTTTTTGCGGAACAATAGCAGTTAGCCAATATTTATCAGTAATACCAACCCATCCCTCTGTTCCCTGATATTTTTCATTCTTCTCTTTTATATCGTCATACTTTTGTTCTTGTAAACTTTCGTCAATTACTCCAACCAATCCTTCGTGCAGAATATAGAAGTCTTGTACAGATGGTTTTTCTTTTCTAGTAATTTGAGAGTAGTGAAAAAGATCGACTTTATTTTTTGAATTGTTTTTTATGCTTTCAGTGATTTTAAATAAGTACTGATTATCTATTTCAATTTTTTTATTAAAAATTAGACCATTTTTATTATCCCATTCTAACTCAATGGGAGTTTGGGGAGTAAGAGATTTGTTTTTAACTAGAGTCCAAACGCTATTATTATCAGGAACTTTTAGGTTATTTGCACTAGCCCAACCACTCTCCAAGTAATATCCAGTGTTCATTTTTTTTGGATTAAGAATAACCACTTGTTTGCTATTTTTATCTAGAGTTTCTTTATAAGTTTTTAAAACCACATCATCGATTAACGCACCATTTAAAGAGATGGACCCGGTTAATTTTTCATTTTCAAGTCTTACTCTTTGCTCTGAAGAAACAGCATCAGTTCTGCTTATTAATTTTTGTGGAGCAGGTAGTTTATTGTTTATAGAAGGAGCAGAAGGCTTTCCATTATTAGCGGATGTAGTCTGCTCTATTTTAGTTACTTCTGTTTTTGTTTTTTTTAATTCCGGATCCACCACAAGCACTTGCCAACCAACAATAATCACTGTTGATAAAATAACTGCCATTAATACATTTTTTGAATCCATTATATTTTTTTCTCTTTCTGTACAGGATCATATCCAGCACTACCACCCAACCAAGTTAGTGGGTGACATTTTAAAATTCTAGTAAAACCTTTGAAAGATCCTTTTAGCCATCCGTATGCTTTAACTGAATCGATAAAATAGTGAGAGCAAGTAGGTTCAAATCTGCACGAATGGTGCAATACAGGAGAAATTAAATACTGATAGCTTTTGACTATAAAAATAACGAATTGGCTCAATAGATGATTCATGGGCTAGTTGTATTTTGCTTCTTTAAATTTATTTTTTAACTCTTCTACCAGAGTTTGGAAATTTTCATCATATACTTTTGCTTTTGCAAAAATAGCATATTTGTATTTATTGTTGAATGACGAGTTTAATTCTATAATTGCTTTTCTTGTCGCCATTTTTAATCTTCTTCTAATTTTATTTCTTTTTACTGCGTTACCAAGTTTTTTTGCTGAGACGCAGCTAAGTATTACTTTTTTATTAGTCTCCAATTCTTTCTCTATTTTTCTGTAATAGATAGTAAATAAATTAGATATCACTTTTCTACTTTTTAAAATTTGTTTGAATTCGATATTTCCAGAGAGACTTTCAAATTTAATGGAGGCTGCCATTGAATTAAGCAGTTAGTATTTTTCTACCTTTTGCTCTTCTTCTTGCTATTATTTTTCTTCCACCTTTTTTCGCCATTCTGCTACGAAATCCGTGTCTTCTTGCTCTAACTTTTACACTTGGTTGAAATGTACGTTTCATTGATATACTTGCTTAAATTAAATTTTGGCTATTTATAGGTAATTCAATTTAGGATGTACAGTATAAATTAAGCGCTAAATATCAATATATGGAAAAGTTTTCTAAGCTAAAAACAGGGATAGGCCTTATCTATTTAGCCATTGTCGCCTTAGTGGTTTTTTTATTTTTTTATTATGGTGCCAACTCCTATTTAGATCTCGATTTTTTAAAAAATAATAAAGATAAGATCCTTGCTTTTAGGGATCAAAACTTTTTTTTACTAGCAGTTGTTTATTTTTTCTTTTCTATTCTTTGGGTTTTTTTATTAGGCTTTGGAACTCCCTTGGTGATTATTGCCGGTTTTGCTTTTGGAGTTGTTTGGGGTTCCGTCCTGTCTATTGCTGCTTTTTCCATCGGCGCTTCGTTACTTTACCTTTTTGCCAATCATTATTTCAAAGATTTGGTCTATCAATATTTAAGCAGTAGATTTTTATCATTAAAAAATCATTTTAATGAAAATGAATTTAGTTATTTCTTTTTTATTAGAGTTATACCAGGCATCCCATTTCCTATTAAAAATATTATGCCAGTTTTATTTAACATGAAGTTGAAAAATTTTTTTCTAGCAACTTTTTTAGGTGAATCGGTGCCAATTATAATTTCAGTAAGTATTGTTAGCGGATTTGCAGGGGCGATTGAAAGCAATGCAAGTTTAGATTTTAATTTATTTTTTACCCCAGAAATACTTCTTCCTTTGCTGGGATTGGGCTTTATGGTAGTATTAACTAACTTTTTAAAAAAAAAATATTTAAGGAAATAAAAAAATTATGACATTTGAATTACCAAAATTAAACTACCCTAAAAATGCTTTAGCTCCTGCGATGTCTGAAGAAACTTTAGATCTTCATCATGGAAAGCATCATCAAACTTATATTAATAATTTAAATAATTTAGTTAAAGACACAGATCTTTCAGGTTTATCTTTGGAAGACATTATTACAAAGACTTCAAAGGATTCTTCTAAAGCTGGAATTTTTAACAATGCCGGTCAACATTGGAATCATGTTTTGTTTTGGAATTGCATGAAACCTAAGGGCGGAGGAATGATGCCAGCTCAGTTAGAAAAAAGAATTATTTCAGACTTTGGAAGTATTGATAAATTTAAAGAAGATTTTATCCAAGCGGGAACCACACAGTTTGGTTCAGGCTGGGCTTGGTTAGTAATTAATAATGGAAAATTAGCAGTGACGAAAACAGCAAACGCTTCCAATCCTTTGGTAGATAACATGAAGCCTATTTTTGGATGTGATGTCTGGGAACATTCCTACTATGTTGACTATAGAAACCGAAGACCTGATTATCTCAAGGCCTTTGTCAATGACCTTGCTAATTGGGAATTTGTTGCGTCTCAATTAGATTAGTTCTCAGCCTTAAGTCTATTGTTTAGCAAAAGAAGGTAGTAAGTATTTTCTATGCTTAAAAGTATTTTTATAATTTTTTTATTTCAGCTTATTGGAGAATCTATTCAGAAGTATTTTGAAATAACTATTCCGGGACCAGTCATTGGTCTAATTTTACTGCTTTTTAGCTTGATCAGTTTGAGGGCGACCAAAAATATTTTTATCAAGAAAACAAAAGAAGAAATTACTGAAACTGCAACTTATATTTCCAGCTATCTTTCGCTGCTGTTTGTTCCCATTGGCGTAGGAGTGGTTATGCACCTTGCCTATTTAGAAAAAAATTACATTGAAGTATTGGCTGTGATTTTTTTTAGCACTATTTTTACCATTGGATTTACAGCTTTTCTTATGGAAAAAATTAATAATTATTTTAAAAAAAATGCTAGAAAAAAATAAATTATACAGCATTTGGGTATATCTCCAAGCCGAACCCTTGTTTTGGCTAACGCTAACTATTGGTTCCTATCTGGTAGGTGATTATTTGTATAAAAAATCAAAACTTAATCCTTTGGTTAATCCAGTTGCTATTTCCATTTTGCTGGTAGCAAGTATTCTAATTTTTACAGGAGTTTCTTATGAGAGGTATTTTAATGGAGCTAAGTTTATTCACTTCATGTTAGGACCAGCAACAGTTGCTTTGGCCATACCTATTTATAAGCAGATTAATCTTATTCAAAAAGAAGCAACTAGTATTTTTATTTCTTTAATTGCCGGTTCTTTATTTGCAATTTTTAGCACCTATTATTTTGCCAAACTAATGAATCTAGATATTCAAATTATTTATAGCATGATGCCACGTTCCGTCACCGCACCTATTGCCATGGGTATCTCGGAATTGATTGGTGGAGTACCATCCTTAACTGCCATTATTACAATTTTGACAGGAATTGTTGGAGCTTCTTTTGGTACTTTTGCTTTAGATCTTTTGCGCATCAAAGATATGACTGCTAGAGGCTTTGCTTTTGGTCTCTCAAGCCATGGCATTGGTACAGCTCGAGCTATGAGTAGGAACGAAACTGCCGGTATATTCGCGGCATTAGCTTTAGGTTTGAGCGGCATTGCAACTTCAATTATTATACCTTTGTTATTTAAATTAATTAATTTTTAATTTAATTTTAAAATCAGTTTTAAAAATTTTATAAATTTTGTTAAAAAAAACTCCTTTACGCACAACGGTCATGTCTCGAAAATCAATTTGAGTGCTGGATAATGACAATCCATCTGCATCTATAGTTTTTCCTTTTTGATAAAATTCACAGGGACCATAATCTATTATGATATCGGCAATTTTTCTTACCTCAGGCTCAATGGCATCGACAGTATATTTGGTTCCTTTCTGAGATAAATTTGCCGAAGAAGCTATCAATGGAAAGTTATTTTTTAAACTTAGTTTGGCAATTTCTTCTCTTAAAGGTCCTGAGTTCAAAAGTAAATTTACAGTATTATTTTTTGTAGCAAGCTTTTTTGCAAATTTTGATAGTTTCAATATGAGGGGATGATTTTTTTTGTAAGGAGCTATTATAGAAATTGGCAAGTCGTATTTTTTAGAAAATTTTTTTATTATAGTTTTTTTGTTTTTATCCAAAACATGCATAGCTTCATGAGTTTTGCTATACGCAACCATTCCGCTAGGACGTTTCAGATCTCTTTTTTTAGATTTGTAAACCTTTTTAAGAGCTTTATCTGTACCGCTTATTATAGCATAAGCATTTCTCATATAAACTATAGCTATGCCACCATTTTTTAGAATATTAAAAACATTTTTGGCATCTTTTAAATAATTTTTTTTCATCGTTCTGCTATCTTTTTTGCTACCTTGAATAAGTCAGTAATTTTTTTCTCATTTATTAATCCAGTATTAAAGTTCCTGGGAGAGGTGTGATACGAGCTAATTAAAATTTTATTATCAGGAAGCATATGTTTTTTGCCGTGCCCAAAAACATACATCTTTTTTTCAATGCCGTATCTTTTTTTGTAAAATCTTAATATTTCTTCAAATGCTACTTTTCCTATTGTAACTAAGATTTTAGCTTTGCTTAGAATGAGTAGCTCGTTTTCTAAGAAATGAGAACAGTTTGATAGTTCTTTTAATTTAGGTTTATCTTTTGGAGGGACGCATTTCAAAACATTGGTTATAAAACACGATAATTTCAAACCATCATTAATTCTAGTTGACGATATTTGATTGGATAAACCGGCTTTATAAAGACATTTAAATAAAAAATCTCCAGATTTATCGCCAGTAAATACTCTGCCTGTTCTAGTTGCACCATGCGCTGCGGGGGCAAGACCAAAAATTATTATTTTAGATTTTGCATCTCCAAACCCAGGAGTGGGTCTTCCCCAATAAGTCTCATGCAGGTACTGCTTTCTTTTTTCTTTAGAAATTTTTTTTCTGAACTGAACCAATCTAGGACATTGGCTGCAGCGAATAATTTTTTGATTTAGAGAAGATAATTTTGTATTCATAATTTTGGTGATCCCGGAGGGAATTGAACCCCCAACCCTCAGTTTAGGAAACCGATATTCTATCCAGTTGAACTACGGGATCAAATTTTTTATAACATTTTTTTATGCTCGATTAATGTACATCGATTCATAATCATAACAATTCCGCTGTCTTCTGCAATTTTTTTTGCCTCTTGGTTTTCGATACCTAGCTGCAACCAAACGTAAGGTATTTTTGCTTTAATGGCTTTTTTTGTTACTTCCAAAGCTTCTCTAGAGGGACGAAATACATCGATCATATCTATCACTTCTGGTACATCCAAAATATCTGCATATACTTTTTGTCCAAGTATATCCTCACCTTGGTATTTTGGATTTATAGGAAAAACTTTGTAGTTATGTTGCAAAAGATATTGCATCACTTCGTGAGCAGCCAATTCTGCTTTAGGACTTGCTCCAACAAGAGCAATATTTTTGCATTGTGTTAGACATGTATGAATAGTCTGTTCTTCAAATTCGCTCATATAACATGGAGAGGAGAATGGTTCATTTCTTGATAAAATCTAAAAGAAGACCATTTTTTCTTAGAATCTCGAACTGGACTTCCTTCGGGGTTACGAAAAGTTCCATCTGCTAAATGATAGTAGGGACTGGCAGCATACAAATTAATAGAGGGTAGTACGGATGTGGCAATCGCAACACCTGCGGTATTTTGTATAAACCTTCTTCTGGAGGTGCTTTTAATTTTTTTCATAACAAAAGCATGTTAACAATTTTTTAAAATGAAAAAAATTATTTCTTTTTGCATAGTTGTCGCTTGTAGCTTCATCAGCTCTTCTGATGCCCATATTCAACACTATAATAAGCTCAATCTAATTCAATTTGATATATTTAGAGAGGATAGCAAAGTTGGCTATCACCGCATTACTTTTACCAGAAACAAAGGTGAAATTACCGTTCAAAATGAAATTAGTTTTGATATTAAGAAATTGGGTATTTCTTTTTACCAGTACAAGTCCGAAGGAACTGAAATTTACGCAGAAAATGGAAGTTTGCTTAGCTTTGTTTCTAAAACTTCAGATAACGGAACAATTAAATCTTGCAATATTAACAGACAGGGCAAAAGCTATATTAACCCCCATTACCGATGCTAATTTTGAAACTGCAATAAACAATTGTTTGTTTACCAATCCTGTAGATGGGATGTGTAGTGATAGTGAGTATGGAGCTATGCCAGATTGGGATGTGAGTAATGTGACAGATATGAGTAGTGCATTTGTTAATAAATCTAGTTTTAACGGAGATATAATTTCTTGGGATGTGAGTAGTGTGACTAATATGTCGAATATGTTTAAGTATGCAAGCGCTTTCAATCAAGATTTAAGTTCTTGGGATGTGAGTAATGTGACTAATATGAATTCGATGTTTTATAGTGCGTCAGATTTTAATCAAGACATTGGTACTTGGGATGTGAGTAGTGTTACTAATATGGCGTTTATGTTTGTTTTTGCATCCGCTTTCAATCAAGATATTAGTGCTTGGGATGTGAGTAGTGTAACTAATCTAACTTTTTTTTTAAGAGGGACTTCGATTTCAGTAGCCAATTACGATACGTTACTTACAAGTTGGTCAGCATTAACATTACAACAAGGAGTTACTTTTTCAAATTCTACTTTACAATATTGTACGGCAGGAGATGCAAGGCAAAGTATTATAGATACCTATGGGTGGGTTATTGAAGATGCGGGAAAAGCGGCAGGTTGTCATAATTCTGATGAATTAACCCCCATTACAGATGCTAATTTTGAAACTGCAATAAACAATTGTTTGTTTACCAATCCTGTAGATGGGATGTGTAGTGATAGTGAGTATGGAGCTATGCCAGATTGGGATGTGAGTAAT
>CAWUVR010000005.1:0-8162 GCA_963925905.1 uncultured Pelagibacteraceae bacterium | reverse complement strand
CAAGGAAAAATTGTAAAAAATCCTTATAAAAATTGGAGCGACATCGACAAAGGTCTTCCCAATTTTGCAATTAAAATTATGGTACCACCACCAACATCTGGAACAAGAGATGCTTGGAATGATTTAGTCATGGGTAAGGGTTGTTCAAAAGCAGCCAAAGGTCTTTATGAAGCTCAAAAAGCGAAATCTAGTGGAAAAGCTTGTGCTAAACTTAGAGAAGATGGAGCAGCCATCGAAGCTGGTGAGAATGACACGTTGATCGTGAATAAACTTGCAGCTGATAAAGAACTATTTGGTTTGTTTGGTTACAGCTACTTAGTTGCCAACAAAGATAAAATAAAATCAGCAGCTATTGAAGGAAAAAAACCATCTTTAGAAAGCATTCAAGATTATTCTTATCCAATCGCAAGACCTCTTTTCTTCTACGTGAAGAAAGCTCACATAGGTGTTGTTCCTGGTATTAAGGAATTTTTAAATGAATTCACTTCCATTAAAGCTATGGGAAACAGAGGATACTTAACTGATATTGGTTTGGTTCCTTTAAGTGATGACAAATACAAAGTAACAAGAAACTCAGCAACAAAACTTACTCCTATCAAACTGTAAGTTTTGTAAGCCAGTTGCTTGCAAACTAATTTCAAGGGTCGAATATAGTTTCGGCCCTTGAGCATTTTGATAAGGAAAGAATGAATTTATTGATACTGGCTTTCATAATTATTTTTAGTATTTCCTGTTTTTTTTTCGGCAAATCTCAGATTAAAAAAATCGCACTTACCAAGCAATTCAAAGCTCGGGCTTTGCCACAATTTTATGGTTTTTACTTATCTTTATGGTGCGCATTACCAGCGCTTTTAATTGTTTTTTTGTGGACCATATTTGAACCATTTATAGTTAAATATTTAATTATTGCTGGTTTGGAAAAAACAAACCTCAATAACATTCCTCACGATCAGCTAAACTTAATGTATCAAAAAATTAAATCTTTTTATTTTGGCACTTTTAGCGGAACCGTTTCAGAACAAGTAAAATTAGGAGCAGTACAGTACGGATCTTTTTTGGCCATGGCTCAAAATGCTAAAATAGTTTTGGTTTTAACTTCGATTATTGGATTTGTGCTACTTGCCTATAAAAAAATTAGAAATAACATACACGCAAGAGAAGGGGTTGAATCTATATTTAAAGTAGTTTTGATTTTGTGTTCTGTGGTTGCTGTTTTAACAACCGCTGGAATTATTTTTTCTTTACTTATAGAAAGTATTAAATTTTTTAGTCAGATTAATATTTTTGATTTTTTGTTTGGACTTGATTGGAGCCCACAAAAAGCATTCGTATGAGACGCCTCGGTAGCTTTGACGCCGGAAGTTACCAAAGAATTGGGTAAAGCATTCGGTGCTGTTCCTTTGTTTGCCGGAACAGGATTTATTGCTCTTATTGCAATGTGTGTAGCTGTGCCCATTGGTTTATTTTCAGCTATTTACTTAGCAGAGTATGCAAGTCCCAATCTTAGAAAATTTGGAAAACCTATTATTGAAATATTAGCTGGGATACCAACTGTTGTGTATGGTTTTTTCGCAGCTCTTACAGTCGGACCTTTCATTAAAGGTATTGGAGATTCGCTTGGTTTAGAAGTTTCTTCAGAAAGTGCTTTAGCAGCAGGACTGGTAATGGGAGTAATGATTATTCCTTTTGTTTCTTCTTTATCCGATGACGTTATCAATGCAGTCCCCCAATCGTTAAGAGAAGGATCTTATGCGCTCGGAGCAACTAAATCAGAAACAATTAAACAGGTGGTATTACCAGCTGCTCTTCCTGGAATTATTGGATCTATTCTATTAGCCGTTTCAAGAGCAATTGGTGAAACCATGATTGTGGTGATGGCAGCAGGACTTGCTGCAAAATTAACCATTAATCCCTTAGATTCTACGACTACCATTACCACTCAGATAGTTATGATTTTAGTGGGAGATCAGGAATTTACTAGCGCAAAAACTCAAGCAGCATTCGCTTTAGGACTAACCCTTTTTGTGGTTACTCTTATTTTGAATTTTATAGCCCTGAGGGTGGTGAATAAATACCGAGAAAAATATGACTAAAGAACAAAGATTAAAAAAAAGATATTCGTCAGAAAAAAGATTTAAAAGATATGGAATCATATCTATTTGTATGGCGCTATTATTTGTTGGCTTGCTTATAGTTAAAGTTTTGTCTGAAGGTAGTAGTGCGTTTGTTAAAACAACTATCCAATTGGAATTAAATTTTGATTCTAAGCTACTTAATGTTTCAGAAAAACCAACCAAAGAAGAATTGGAAAATATAGATTTTTACAGTTTTACCCTTCAGCATATTTTAAAATCATACCCAACCAATAATAGAGACGAAGAAAAACTATTAATTAAATTATTTACTTCAGATTTTGAGTTCGAAGTTAAAAAATTATTTTTATCAAATCTCAATATATTAAATACAGTAGTGCCTTTTAAAATTACAGCCTCTTCAGACCTAGATCAACTGCACAAAGGAAACTATACAAAAAATATTGCAGAAGACAGGAGAAAAATTTCTAATTATCAATTAAAAATTTATGACCATTTTCTGGAGAAGAATAAAATTACTAAAGTTTATAATAATTACTTTTTAACCAATGGAGATTCGAGAAATCCAGAAATTGCAGGAATTGGAGGAGCTATGCTCGGTTCTCTTTTTTCTATTCTAGTTTGTTTGGCTATATCTTTTCCTATTGCTCTTTTTGCAGCAGTCTATTTAGAAGAGTTTGCACCTAAAAATAAATTTACAGACTTTATTGAAATTAATATTAATAACTTAGCGGCAGTACCCTCCATTGTTTTCGGTCTTTTGGGTCTGGGAATTTTATTGAATGTGTTTGAACTTCCAAGATCCACTTCTTTAGTCGGAGGTATCACTTTGGCTTTGATGACTTTGCCTAGAATTATTATTCCGTGCAGAGCTTCCTTGAAAGCGGTGCCACCATCCATAAGAGAAGCGGCTCTTGCAGTGGGTGCTTCCAAGGTTCAGTCGGTCATGCATCACGTGGTACCATTAGCCATGCCAGGAACTTTATCGGGAACTATCATTGGTTTAGCGCAAGCTTTAGGAGAAACAGCTCCATTATTGTTGATAGGTATGGTTGCTTTTGTGGTCCAAGTTCCAGGAAACCCGATGGACCCATCAGCATCATTGCCCATACAAGTTTATTTATGGTCAGAATCAGCAGAAAGAGGTTTTGTTGAAAAAACATCTGCAACGATTATGATGTTATTGGCTTTCTTAATTTTAATGAATTCAGTTGCTGTATACGCAAGACAAAAATTTGAAAAGAAGTGGATTTAACTATGGATAAAAAAATTAAAATACAATCTAACAATCTAAATGTTTTTTATGGAGAAAAACAAGCGTTGTTCGATATTTGCTTAGACATCAATCAAAATGAAGTGACCGCATTAATTGGCCCTTCTGGATGTGGAAAGTCTACTTTTATAAGATGTATTAACCGAATGAACGATGTGATTGATATTTGCAAAGTTCAAGGAGAAATTCAGATTGACGGTAAGAATATTTACGATTCTAATATTGACGTTGTTAGCTTGCGAGAAAAAGTGGGAATGGTTTTCCAAAAGCCAAATCCTTTTCCCAAAAGCATTTATGACAATGTTTGTTATGGTCCAAAAATTCACGGAATTGCAGAAGGCAAAGACGATCTAGACCAAATCGTTGAAAATAGTTTAAAAAAAGCAGCTTTGTGGAATGAGGTAAAAGATAGATTGCACGAGCCAGGAACCAGCTTGTCTGGAGGACAACAGCAACGCCTATGTATTGCACGAGCAATTTCGGTTAACCCGGAAGTTATTTTAATGGACGAACCTTGTTCGGCACTAGACCCAATTGCAACTGCTAAAATAGAAGAGCTGATAGACGAATTAAAAAAAACTTTCACGATTATCATTGTGACCCATTCTATGTCACAAGCAGTGAGAGTTTCTCAAAAAACAGGATTTTTTCATTTAGGCAAACTAATCGAAGTGGGCACAACTGAAAAAATTTTTAAAAACCCAACTAACAACATGACACAAGATTATATAACTGGTAGATTTGGATAAACTTATGACGGACGATACACACATTGTAAAATCTTACGGAGAAGAACTTCAATTTTTGAATGATAGTATTATTCAAATGGGAAGCTTAACAGAGTCTTTGCTTGCCGATTCAATGAATGCAATTACTATTTTGGATAAAGACGCAGTAGAAAGAATTGTTCAGAGTGATAAAAAAATTAATGAGTATAGAGCAAAAATTGATACTCAAATTATGACTCTATTGGTGAAAAGAGCACCTATGGCCATTGATTTGAGGATTACCATCACTGCTTTGCGAATTTCACAGGATTTGGAAAGAATAGGAGATCTAGCCAAAGGTAATGCAAAAAAAATGCTTCCATTGCCTTTAGACTTGTCACAAGATTTGTTAAAAAGCTTAAAGCGTTTGGGAAGTACAGTGGAAAATCAGTTAAACAAATCTTTAGATGCGTATATTAAGAAATCAAAAGAAGCTGCCATTGAAGTTATAGGATTAGATGAGGGAGTAAATAATTTAGCTTATTTAGCTATTAAAGAAATTTTAGCCTTTTTATCTAAAGATGCAAAAAATATAGAGTTTGCGACTAATCTCTTATTTGTTGCCAAAAATTTAGAAAGAGCTGGAGACCACATTAGAAGAATTTCAGAAAATATTTATTACTTAGTAGAAGGCGATTATTATAAAAAACCATAATTAATGAAGGCAAAAATTTTTATAGTGGAAGACGAGCCTTCGATTGTTACTTTAGTTAAGTACAATCTGGAAAAAGAAAATTACAAAGTATTCTTTTCCCACAATGGTGAAGAAGGACTAAAGGAAATTAAAGAAACAGACCCAGATTTAGTCTTACTAGACTGGATGCTTCCCGACTTATCAGGAATTGAAATTTGCAAAGCACTAAAGAAAGATCCAAAGTATAAAAATTTACCCATTATAATGTTAACGGCAAAAAATCAGGATGAAGATAAAGTATTGGGTTTAAATACGGGGGCAGATGATTATTTGTCAAAACCATTCAGCCACACAGAGCTAATAGCTAGAGTGAATGCATTGCTACGCAGATCCAAACCCAGTGTTACAGAAGACGTTGTAACATTTGAGGATCTCAAGGTAGATCGTTTGCGAAGAAAAGTATTTAGGGGAGAAATTGAAATCAACGTAGGACCAACGGAATACAGGCTGATTGATTTTTTTGTTAAAAATCCAACCAGAGTTTATTCCAGAGAGCAACTACTAGAAAATATTTGGCAGAATAACGTTCATGTAGAAGCAAGAACAGTGGACGTTCATATTAGAAGACTTAGACAGGCAATTAATTTACCTAATACAAAAGATTTAATTCGTACCGTTCGCAGCGCCGGCTATGCTTTGGATAATGACTAGGATTACGAATATTTAGGCAGTAAAATTTTAATCTCAGTTCCCATTCCTTCTGAACTTTGGATGGCAAATTCACCTCGGTGTTGTTTAATAATATGCTTTACAATAGCCAGACCAAGACCAGTGCCATTTACTTTTCTAGTTTTTTCACTGTCGACCCTAAAAAATCTTTCACTAATCCTAGGTAATAGCTCCTGGGGAATTCCTATGCCCTCATCTTTAATTTTAATTTCAACTCGGTCTCCAGATTTTTGAGTAGAGTTAATATAAATATTTTTGTCAGGATCGCTGTATTTAATAGAGTTGCTTATTAAATTAGCAAAAACTTCAATAAGCTTGTCTTTATCACCCACGATATTCAAATTGTTTTGATCTAGATTTACCTGAACTGTAATATTTTTTTTCTTTAACTGCTCTTGATAAAATTTTTGAACATAATCCAAAACCTCTTGGAGATTAATTTTGCTACTAGGCTTTATGTGTTCTTGCTGTTCAATTTTAGAAAGCATCAAAAGATCTTTGATTAAATGTTCCATCCTAATAGATTCCTTATGCATCAAGGATAAAAAATTATTTTTTTCCTTCTCATCATTTTTTGCGTGCCCACTACTAATCGTTTCAAGACCCAGCTTAATAGTTTGCAAGGGAGTTCTTAATTCGTGAGAAACATTGGCAACGAAGTCGGATTTTAATTGTTGGATTTTAAATATATCAGTCAGATCTCTCATTAAGATAAATACAGACTGTTCTTTGCCTAAAAAAAATTGAGGAGATGGAAAAATATATGATTCGTAAACCTGAAAAGTTGGTTTTTTAATTTCAGTTTTTACAACAGTGGAAATATTATTTTGTAACACATTATCAATTTCTTCTAAAAATTCAGGTCTTCTAATAACTTCTGCAATATGATTTTGTTCTATATTTTTTCCAAATCTTTCTAGAGAACTTTTGTTGGCAAAAATAATATTTTTTTCTCTATTGATAATTATAATCTGATCAGGAATTTGATCTAAAACCTTTTGTTCACTGGCAAGAGTGTTGTCAGAGGAGGGGGCGCTTGTATTTGCTGGTATGATTTTATTTTTTTGTTTAATTTTAAAATAAATTAAACACAAAATAAAACCGGATAAAAAAAATAGAAATTCTTGCATAGTTATTAATAATAAATGATAATTTAACACAACTTACGCGCAAGTGAATAACTTTAATCTATTGTTGTAGGATTTGTTCTCGCTTAGCTTATATAGTTTCTATTTAGATTATGAGTTTGACCTTATTTTATACAATAGTGGGTTTCGGATTGGCAGGCTGGTCAGTCATAGCTAACGACTCTATTCAAACACTAGGAACCTACATGGCTTCAAAGATGAAGTGGTTCAAGTGGTATACTTTGGCTGGAGTGGCTTCTATCGCTATGATCATTACCATAACTTATGGATGGTATGTAAATAATGGCGATATTTCTTATGGACGCTTAACACAAATTCCATATCAAAAAATTTATTGGTATCATGCAGTTGCTCCTGCAATCTTAGTATTTTTGACTAGAAAAGGAATTCCTGTTTCTACTACCTTTTTGGTTTTGTCTGCATTTGCATCAACCGTTGTTTTGGAAAAAATGCTTCTTAAAAGCATAGTTGGTTATGGTGTGGCTGCTGTTTTTGCTTATGCTTGTTGGTTTATTATTGCAAAGTTTATTAATGAAAAAAAAGATCATATTGAAAATGATGCCCAAAGAAAATTCTGGAGAAATATAAAGTGGGGAACTTCAGCTCTTTTATGGAGTACTTGGTTAATGCACGATGTTGCAAATATTGCGGTGTACTTGCCAAGAAAATTAGATTGGTGGCTTCTAGTTGTAGTGCTAGCTTATTTTACAATTTTATTATTCTATCTTTTTAAAACAAAAGGTGGCTCGATCCAAGATGTAGTACTTCATAAAACAGGAACAAGGTACGCCAGGTCTGCTGCCATCATTGATGTTATTTATGCTTTTGTTCTTTACTACTTTAAGGAGTTAAATGATTTACCCATGTCAACGACCTGGGTGTTCGTTGGTCTTTTGTGCGGACGAGAACTTGCGATTGCTTCTGTTAATGCAGATTATCATTTTAAACATGTCTTTCCCATAATAGGAAAAGATTTTTTAAAAATGATTATAGGGTTAACTATATCCGTAGCCATTGTTCTGGCTATTCACTACATAATTATTCCAGCTGGTTTTTTTGGTTTTGGGGTGGACTGATTATCCAAGCTTTTAATCTAGTTACTGATTATTGATTATTCTTTTGTTGTTCTGCAAGGTTTAAATTATAATCTTCTCTTACAATTAGTTTAAGAGAAACTTGAGAATGGTTAAATTTTTCCCCTTAATATTTGTTTTTTTGTGGTCCTCCGCTTTTATTACCGGCAAAGTTATTACGGTAGACGCTTCTCCTTTTGCAGCACTGTGCTTTCGTTTCTCTCTCGTGACATTCGGTTTTTTTTTATATTCCTTAATTGCAAAGCAGAAAATATTTCATCCAATAGCTGAAACGAGTAAAGCTATGGCAACTGGTATTTTATTTCATGGAATTTATCTCGGTGGTTGTTGGTTTGCTTTTTCAAAAGGTATGCCAGCAGGAATTGTTGCTTTGATTGTTACCCTTCAGCCTATTCTCACTTCATTGCTAGCAGGACCTTTGTTG
>CAWUVR010000004.1:0-11447 GCA_963925905.1 uncultured Pelagibacteraceae bacterium | reverse complement strand
TATATTTTCATCTTGATCAACACCTCCCTGAGGCATTTGCCAGGCTGATTTGTTATCAATTCTTTTTCCTACGAAAATTTTTTTATTATCATTGATAAGCATGATGCCAACCCCATTTCTGTAAGGTAATTCTTTAAGTTTTGACATAACTCCCTATCCTCTAAAAAGATTTAAAGCATATTCTAGCTGATTATCTTTTTTATCATCATTTATTTTAAAATTTTCCTTACTTTCTTTCACCACAATATCTGGCTCCACTCCTATTTCTGAAATGGATGTTCCCGAGGGCAAATAGTATTTTGCAGTAGTTAATCTAAGTCCACCTTTGTTTTTAAGGGGAATGATTGTTTGAACAGAGCCCTTTCCAAAGGTTTTTTCTCCCAACAATATTGCCCGCTTATGGTCCTTCAATGCACCAGATACAATCTCTGATGCCGACGCTGAACCTCTATTAATTAATATAATCAGTGGTTTTCCTTTTAGAGCATCACCTTTTCTTGCAGTATAAATTTTAATATCGTTTTTATCCCTGCCCTTTATGGATACTATCTCTCCACTATCTAAGAATGCGTCACTAATTTTTACTGCTTGAGAAAGTAGACCTCCAGGATTGTTTCTTAAATCTAAGATATACCCATTTAAATTTTTATTAGTTTTGGAAAAGTCTTTTATTTTATTTAATAATTGATCTCCACTTTGTTCATTAAAAGCACTAAGCCTTATGTATCCAACGTTTTCTTTGATTGCAGATGAGACTTCTCTTACTTTTATTTTATCTCTAACAATGACAAATTTTAAATCTTCTTCCACATCTAATCTTCGGATAGTTATGTTAATGGGAGTTCCTATTTTTCCTCGCATTAAATTCACTGCTTCCATCAAGTTTAGGCCCTTAACTTGTTTTTCATTAATTTTAATTATGTAGTCTCCAGCTTTTACTCCCACTTTATCCGCAGGTGAATCTTCCATGGGTGTAATGACTTTGACAAAGCCAGACTCCATGGTTACTTCAATGCCAAGTCCTCCAAATTCTCCAGAGGTTTCAACATTCATATTTTTAAAACTTTCGGGACTCATGTATGCAGAAAATGGATCAAGAGATTGCAACATTCCGTTAATTGCACCGTCAATAACTTCACTTTGGTCTACTTCCTTAACATAACCTTTGTTAATTTTTTCCAGAACATCACTAAACAAGTCTAACTTTTCATAAAGAGTGTTGTCATTTTTGGATTCAGCATTTTGAGTGATTAAAATTAAAAATACTATAGCTAGTTTTGTAAAAATTCTCATATTGTTTAATACTTATGGTAAGGATGATTGGTTATAATTGTAGCACACCTGTAAAATTGTTCACATAAAATTACTCTAGATAAAGAGTGCGAAAAAGTTAATTTACTTAGAGATATTTTATCGCAGTTATCTGTATTTACAGAAACTCCCTCAGGCTTGCCTATCAGCAAGTATAGCTCCTTAATATTATTGCTTAAAAACTTTTGTATAATTTTTGCAAATTCGGTGCTTGCATAAACTTTCCCAACTTCACTTAAGATTAATATTTTTTTGTGATTATTTTTTTCCTGAATTATTCTAACGATTTCTTTCGTGGTAGACTGTTTTATAGAAAAATTACTAAAACCACTTTTTTTTATCAGGTTTATTCTTTTTTGGTATAGATCACACAACTCTCTTTCAGGACCCTTGTTAATCCTTCCCTCACACAAAATTGTGACTTTCATTACAACGTGATATTTTGTTGTGGGAGAATATCTTCCCACATTTTTTCCAGATTATATAAGGCTCTTTTTTCAGGATGAAAGATGTGAATAACAACCTCTATGGCATCTATAAGTTTCCAGTCGTCGCTTTCCTGACCTTCGATAGTGCAATTTTTGATTCCTAATTTTTTTAGAGACTGAGCTGTAATTTCAGACACAGCTTGTATGTGTCGAGAAGAAGTTCCGCTAGCAACAACCATATAGTCAGCAATTGAACTTTTGTCCTTAAGGTCAATAATAACTATATTAGTGGCCTTATTGTCATCCAATATTTTTTTAATTTTTGATACGAGATCTGAGTTTTTTGCAATTACCATTTAATAGTTATTTGTATAAACTAATTCTTAGCTTTGAAGAAGAGACATTAATTCCTCGATTGTTGACATAAACCCATTCTTTTTTTTTCAACTTCCTTTTTTGTAGTGTAGAAAGATTTATTTGAGTTGTGGCAAATTGTTGAGCCACCAATGATTGCAAAGCTAGCTTTTTATAACCAGGTCGGTTCATTACAATAACTGTACTTAATTCAAATATTTTTTCGTAGCTTTTCCATAGATGAAAGTTAATTAAATTATCTGCCCCAATTATAAAAAATAACTGACATTCTTTTCGAACATTTTTTTTAATGGCTTTAATTATATTGATGGTAAAATCTGAATTTTTAATAGTATCTGTATTTAAGATATAAATTTTTTTTTCCTTTTTTACAATTGCTTTGCAGAGCTGCAGTCTTTCTCTTTCAATTTTCGATGGTTTAGTTTTCTTTAGTGGGTTTTGTTTGGTAATTGACCAAAGTAATTTTTGAAGTTTTAGATTTCTTATAGCTATTCTTGAGATATACAAATGACCCTTGTGAGGTGGATCAAAAGTCCCACCCAATATCCCAATATTATGTTGAGCTTTTTTTATCAAGTCCTGGTTTGCCCGTTACCTTTAACAATATATTTGTAAGAGGTCAGTTGCTCTAGCCCTACAGGACCTCTGGGATGAAGCTTGTTAGTTGAAATGCCAACCTCTGCCCCCAATCCAAATTCGTATCCATCTGCAAATTGTGTAGATGTGTTGTGCATGACAATAGAACTTGTTACTTCATTTAAAAATTTTTGAGCATTTTTTTTATTTGCAGTAACGATCGATTCTGTATGATTTGTTCCATATTTTTTTATATGAGCAATTGCATCATCAATGTTATTTACTATTTTCACAGAAATAATAGAATCCAGGTACTCTGTTCTCCAGTCTTTTTCCTTAGCTAAAGTTGCTAGTGGAAAATATTTTTTAACTAATTTATCACCCACAATTCTGCAATTATTTTTGTGCAAAAGATTTAATATTGGCAAAAGATGAGTCTGCAAAACTTTTTTATGTACTAGCAAAGTTTCAGTTGCCCCGCAGATACTAGTTCTTCTAAGTTTGGCATTTAGCGTAATTTTTTTTGCCATATCTAGTTTTGCATTTGAATCTATATATGTATGGCAAAGACCCTCTAGATGACCAATGACAGGAACTTTTGACAAATCTAAAACTTTTTTAACAAGACCTTTTCCACCTCTTGGAACTATAACGTCAATATAGGATCTCATACTAGAGAGCAAATAATCAACATGATCTCTACTAGTTTTGTTTATTAATTGAATGCAATTTGGATTGATTTTATTTTTTTTTAATATTTTTCTAAACAAGTTGGAAAGAATGGTATTGGAATAAAAAGCCTCTGTTCCACCTCGCAGAATTGCACAATTTCCTGATTTAAAGCATAAAATAGAAATATCAGCAGTTACATTTGGCCTTGCTTCATAAATTACGCCGATGACACCAATTGGCATTGTAACCTTTTGTATTGTCAGGCCGTTAGGTCTCTTCCAAGAACTAATAATCTTTTTTGTAGGATCTTTAAGCTTAATGACTTCTTGGATAGATTTTACAATAGATTCTATACGATCGTTATTCAAAATTGATCTTTCTATTACATTCTCCTTTATGTTTTTATTCTTTGCTTTTTTAATATCAAGAGCATTTGCTTTTAAAATATTTTTTTTATTTTTTTTTATTTCTAAAATATAGTCGTTAAGAACCTTGTTTTTTTGTTTTTCTGTTAAATTAACTATGGAGCTGGAAGCGATTAATGATTTTTTTCCTAGCTGATCTAAGTAGTTATTTTTTTTCATTTTCTTTATCTCGTACTAAATTATCTATATGAATTACTTCACCGCGTGAAGAATACCCAAGAACCTCATCTATTTGGTCGCTTCTTAAACCCTTGATCTTCTCAATATCATCGCTGGAGTATGATGTTAAACCCAAGCCTATTTTCTTTTTATTAACACCAATTATAGAAACAGTGTCGCCTCTTTGAAAAGTGCCATTGAGTCCTACAATTCCTACTGGCAATAAACTTTTTCCATTTAGCAAAGCGGTAGTAGCCCCATTGTCGATAATAATAAATCCTTTTGTTTTAATAGTCCCCATAATCCATTTTTTTTTAGCATTATGAGAATTAATTTTTGGAATAAACCAAGTAAATTTTTTATTTTTAATAATATTTTGAATTGGATTATTTACTTTGCCAGAACTTATTATCATATTGCAACCCGCATCCATGCAGATTTTTGCAGCCTCAATTTTTGTTATCATTCCCCCAGATCCATAATCGCTAATGCTTTTTGTTGCCACTCTTTCAATTGATTTATCAATCTCAGTAACTTTCTCTATAAACACAGAATCTTTAAATTGGTTTGGATTTTTAGAATACAGGCCGTCAATATCTGAAAGCATTATTAAAGTATTTGCATTTGTTATTTGGGCAACTCTAGCAGCTAATCGATCATTATCTCCGTAACGAATTTCTGTAGTAGCAGTAGTATCGTTTTCATTTACTATTGGAACGATATTCATTCCAAACAAATTGGAGATGGTGTCTCTGGCATTTAAGGCTCTCCTTCTATTTTCGGTGTCTTCGAGAGTGAGCAAAATTTGCCCAACTTTTATTTTTTTTCTCAAAAAAGATTTCTTAAAAAGGTTCATCAGCTCTATTTGCCCTACGGCAGCAACGGCCTGATATTCTTTAAGCTTTAGTTTTTTTTTGTTTTTTTTTAATAGCTTGCAGCCCAATGCAATCGCCCCCGACGTTACTATAATTATTTTAATTTTTTTTTTAATTAAAAAATGTACATCATCAATTAGCTTATTCACCCAGGCTGTATTAGGCTTTTCCGTTCTACCAGCTAAGGTTGAGGAGCCAATTTTAATAATAATTAACTTAGATTGTAAAATATTCATTATAAAACACGCAACACCGCGCTGATATTTTTCTTTTGAAGTATAGAGATTTCATAAAATTTCTTTTTAAAAAATTTTTTAAACTCTTTAAGTTTTGCATTTTTTTCCTCTTCTTCTAATAAATCTATTTTATTAAATACCACTATTTCTTTTTTTTTTAACAGTTTCTCGCTATATTGTTTTAACTCTTCTCTTATAATTTTGTAACTTCCAATCAAATCACTCTCATTGATATCTATAATATGTAATAAACTTTTACATCTTTCTATATGTTTTAGAAACTGATCCCCAAGACCAACTCCTTTATGAGCTCCTTCGATTAAGCCAGGTATATCTGCCAAAACAATCTCCTTATCATCAATTTGAAGCACACCAAGATTTGGATTTAGGGTAGTAAAAGGGTAGTTCGCAATTTTTGGTCTGGCTCTTGTAGAGATTGCAAGAAAACTGGATTTACCAGCATTTGGAAATCCAATTAAACCGACATCAGCTATAATTTTTAGTTCTAGCCAGACAGAAATTTCCTCGCCTTCTTTGCCTTTTGTAAATTTTCTAGGTGCACGGTTGGTTGAACTTTTGAATTTAGTATTTCCAACACCACCTAAACCACCTTTGGCTAAAATAAATTCTTCATCTTCCTTTGTAAAATCATAAATTAGAGTTTTTTTATCTTCCGCATACACTTGCGTTCCAAGAGGAACTCGTAGGTACAAATCTTTTCCTCCATGACCAGTCTTATTGCTAGAGCCTCCCTTATCCCCATTAGTTGCTTTGAAGTGCTGCGCATATCTAAAGTCTATTAATGTGTTAAGTCCGTTTACTGCTTTTAAAATAATGGATCCTCCAGAACCACCATCACCACCATTCGGTCCACCAAATTCTACAAATTTTTCCCTTCGAAAACTTGCAAGTCCGTTTCCGCCATCTCCAGCTTTTACATAGATTTTAGCTTGATCTAAAAATTTCATAGTTAGGGAATTATACGAGAATTAGTTCTTAAAAAAAGAACAGATTACTTAGTGGGGGATGACGGAAATATAAGTTCTTCCAAGTTTCTTCTTTTGAAATTTAACTCTCCCACTTACTTTTGCAAAAATAGTGTGATCTTTTCCCATGCCAACATTTAAGCCTGGGTGCATTTTTGTTCCTCTTTGTCTTAAAATAATATTGCCAGGAATAACAGTTTGCTCACCATATTTCTTAACGCCAAGTCTTCTACCTGCGCTATCTCTACCATTTCGTGTTGATCCACCAGCTTTTTTCGTTGCCATAGTATAATTTTATATCACTTATTTGTTTTTAGTTTCAATCTTTTCTTTAGTTTTTTTAGTCGCTACTTTCGGAGTTTCATTTTTTTTAGCCACTACTTTTGGAGCTTTTTCTTCCAATGTTGCCTCAGATAAAAGTTTTCCGTTTTTTCCAAAAATCTTCATGATTTGTACAACAGAAATCTTTTGTCTATGACCTTTTCTTCTTCTAGAATTTTGTCTTCTTCTTTTTGTGAAGGCGATAACAGTTTTGTTTTTTGTTTGTCTAACAATTATTCCTTCAACTTTTGCACCTTCCAAAAGAGGAAAACCAATATCAATATCATCATCTTTATTTGTAAGAAGAACTTGGTCGAAATTAACAATTTGACCTTCTTCCACAGAAAGCTTTTCTAATCTCAAAGTATCATTAGCTGACACTTTGTATTGTTTTCCACCTGTATGTATTACTGCAAAAGTCATTGTGTATTTTTTAAAGTAGGGGCAATATATCCAGCAAGTTTATCATGTCAAGGCGTTAGATGATGAATTGCTAAAAATTATCCTTGAGTTTCCTCAGTTTTTTGAAAACTTCCAGGTCACTTGCCTTTTCCAGCAAGATTGCTTTTCTAATCCTCGGATCATTTAGTCTGAAAAAAACATTTGTTTTTTGCTCCTCCAAAACCGTTGTTGGGATAGTTGGTTCATTTCTTCCCCTTTGTTCCAAAATCTGCTTTTCCCTCTTTTTCAGATCAGAATTATTTTTGTCTAAAGATAAGCAAAATTTCAAATTTGACTGGGTATATTCGTGCCCACAAAATATTTTAGTTTCCATAGGTAGATTTTTTATTTTGTTAATAGAATCGTACATTTGTTCTAAGGTACCTTCAAAAACTCTGCCACACCCTAAAGAAAAAACAACATCTCCAACAAAAGCCATTTTTTCTTTTTTTATTAAATAAAAAACATGCCCACTAGTATGACCGGGAGCATGTCGTATTTCAATTTCTGTATTTCCAAAATTCCATATTTGTTTTTCATTTAACGAGATGTCCAGGCCTGGTATGCGATTTTTGTCTGGACCAAACCCTAAAATTTTACAATTGTACTTTTTTTTTAATAAGGTGTTCCCCCCGACATGATCAGAGTGATGATGAGTATTTAATATATAATCGACTGTTAAATTATTTTTTTGCAAAAATGCGTCTACAGAATCAAACTCAGCAGGATCAATTAGGCATACTTTTTTGGTTTCATGGTCAATAATGCAATAAGAATAATTATCTGATAAGCAGGGAATTACATTTACAATCATTTGTTTTTTTTTGTATTATATAACTTGTTATGTATCAAGATTTTAATGAGTTTGAAAAATTTTACCAATCAGAGCTTGGTATTAACGTTAAATATTTTATTTCTTCAAAATTAAAAAAATATACTTATTTATATGATGGCGAAACATTAGGAAGCTTTGGCTTTGGAAATCCCTATTTAAATTTGTTTGCTGAAAAAAATATTAAAATATTTAATTTTTTATCAAAAAAAGTAGGTATTAAAAAAAATTCTTATAGCGAAAAAATAACAGATGTGCTGGTCGACGAGGAGAAGTTACCAATCGAAGATCTTTTTTTTAATCATATTGTAAGCGTTCATTACCTTGAGAACGCAAGTAATTTAAAGAAGAACCTTAGAGAGATTTGGAGGGTGCTCGCCCCCGAAGGAAAGATTTATATTGTGTTGCCTAATAAAAAATCTTCGTGGAATATTTCATCAAGCAGTCCTTTTTCTTCTGGATTTGGCTTTTCTAAAAATCAAATAACTCAAATTTTAGAGGATAATTTTTTTGAAACCCAATTTATCGATAGATTGGTTTATTTTCCTCCCTGGAACTCCAGCATGATCATAAAAAATAAATTTCTTTTTGAAAAAATGGGTTCTTATTTTTGGCGCTTCTTTAATGGTGTTTATCTATGTGTTGCTAAAAAAAGGATTTACGCGACCCCACATCTTAAAAGCGCATCTTTTGCTCACCAAGCAAAAATTATAAAAAAGTTTGATTAATTTATTTTTTTATTAAAAAAATTCCTATTTCCGATATAAGATTTTTTACTTCCAAATTGCCTTTTTGAATATTGCTGACCTTATCTGAAGAAACAGAGATAGATTTTACAATTTCAATATTATCTAATTTGCACAAGTTATAAAAATCCTTAATCGTGCACATATGTAAGTTTGGCGTATTGTACCATGTATGTGGAAGATTTTCTGTAACCGGCATAGTTCCTTGAAATAAAAGGTTTAATCGAACTTTCCAATAGCCAAAATTAGGAATTGTTATTATGGCTTTTTTTGCAACTCTCAAAAGTTCATCGAGCACTTTCCTGGGATCGTGAAATTGTTGCAAAGATTGATTTAAAATTGCAAAATCAAAAGAAGCATTTGGGTAGTCGACCAGATCTTTTTCCGCATCTCCCTCTATGACAGCCAGTCCTTTAGCGACGCTTTCTTGTACGCGCTTCTGATCAATTTCTAATCCTCGACCATCTACATTTTTGATTTTTTTTAAATGCAATAATAAGCTTCCATCACCGCAACCAACATCTAAAACACGAGAGTTGGCGTCAATTAATCCTGCCAATACATCATCTTCAAATCTCATTTTTAAACTCCTCGTAGGCTGAATCTACAAATCCTTTTAAAGTATTAAAAAACGCCGGTTCATTCACTAAAAAAGAATCGTGCCCATTGTTTGTAACGATTTCTACAAAACTTACTTCTGCACCTATAGAGTTTAGTGCAATAACGATTTTTTTACTCTCCGCTGTTGGATATAACCAGTCAGTTGAAAAAGAAATAATACAATATTTAATTTTTGAATTTTCAAACGCTTTAGACAGATTTCCATTATTTTCTTTGTATAGATCAAAATAATCCATAGCCCTAGTAATATACAGGTAAGAATTTGCATCAAATCTATCTACAAAAGCATACCCTTGATATTTGAGATAGCTTTCAACCTCAAAGTCAGCATCAAAAGAAAATTTTAAATCAGTTTTTTTTTGAAGTTTTCTTCCAAACTTATTCTGCAATCCCTGTTCAGACAAATAGCTAATGTGTCCAGCCATTCTTGCAATCGCCAAACCTTTTCTTGGAATTTTTCCAGAAACTAAGTAATTTCCACTATCCCATTCTGCATCGGCCATAATGGCTTGTCTTGCCAATTCATTAAAAGCAATATTTTGAGCCGAGTGACTTGCTGCGCAAGCAATAGGAATAGATGCAAAAGTACGATCAGGGTAAAGAGCACAAAACTGCAAAGCCTGCATTCCACCCATTGAGCCACCAATAACAGCTAAAGTTTTTTTGATACCAAAATAATCAAGCAAATGAATTTGCGCAGAAACCATATCTTTAATGGTAACCACGGGGAAACTTAGACCATAAGGTTCTCCTGTGACAGGATTGATTTCTTTTGGTCCTGTGCTTCCCATGCAGCCTCCAAGAACATTGGCGCATATTACAAAATACTTATTTGTATCTACGGCTTTATTTTTTCCTACAGCCAAACTCCACCAGCCATCTTTGCCGGTAACAGTATTTATTTCGGTTGCAAATTGATCCCCAGAGAGAGCGTGAAAAACTAAAATAGCATTAGTTTTATTTTCATTAAGCTCTCCAAATGTTTGATAGGCAATATCAAAACCATCAAGAA
Organism: uncultured Pelagibacteraceae bacterium; assembly: GCA_963925905.1. Taxonomy (GTDB): domain Bacteria; phylum Pseudomonadota; class Alphaproteobacteria; order Pelagibacterales; family Pelagibacteraceae; genus IMCC9063. The sequence goes on along the minus strand of CAWUVR010000004.1, from coordinate 1,431 downwards.
TAGTTCCGCAGTCTAATGGGAGAGATTTCTCAATTTTTATTTTTTTAATACTTGTAAAATTTAAATTCATTTATTTAAAACCATCTTTGTAAGACGGCTTCCTCTTTAGCAGTTTTTGCCCGCAATTTGGTTAAATCAGCGATAGGAGTTGTACTAAATGACAAATTTAATGTCAAACGACCAATGTTTTTTTGATAAACGGCTATAGTTATTGTATGAAGAAAAATAACTAATGATTTTGAAATGAGTTTTCCAAAAGCAAAAAAAATAAAGATTCAGAGATACGAGGGGGGGCTTTCAAAGCTATCTGGCATCTCTAATCCCATTAAGCTGTCCTCAAATGAGTCTGCGCTTGGCTGCTCTCCATTAGCAATAAAAGCATTAGACTCAGTAAAGAAAAAAATTTTTAAATATCCAGACACAAATACCAGTCTATTAAAAAACAAAATCTCACAACAATTTAATTTAAATACCAATAGATTGATTGTTGGATCTGGCTCCGATGAGGTAATTAGTTTTGCATGTCAGGCATTTTTAAAGCCAGGTGATGAAGTGGTAGTTTCCGAATTTGCTTTTTTGATGTACGGAATTTATTCCCAAATAAATGGAGCAAAAGTTGTTCGTGCTAAAGAAAATAATTTTAAAACCAATATAAATGCAATTTTGAATTGTATTTCTAAGAAAACAAAGATTGTTTTTTTAGCAAACCCAAACAATCCAACAGGAAACTATTTAAACAAAAACGAATTAAGGACATTGCACAAGAAACTGCCCTCAAGAGTTTTACTGTTAGTCGATGACGCATATTGCGAATATGTAGAGCAAAAAGACTATTCTTCAGGTCTAGATATTTTTAAAAGGGCAAAAAATGTTTTGGTAACAAGAACTTTTTCAAAAGTTTATGGATTGGCAAGTTTGCGATTGGGCTGGGGTTATGCATCGGAAGCAATTATTGCTTCTTTGCTAAACTACAAACCTCCGTTCAATATAACTACAGCAGCAGAATTGGCAGGAGTTGCTGCACTAAAAGATAAGAAGTGGTTAAAAAAAAATATTAAACACAATGACTATTGGCGTATAAAAATTTTTAAAAAATTGAATGAAAAAAAAATTAAGTGCAATCAGCCAACTACTAACTTTTTCTTAATGCAGTTTGATAAAAAATATAATGCGGATAAAATGTTTAATAAGTTTGCACAATATGGAGTTATTTTAAGAAAAATGAAGAACTATAAAATTAAAAACAGTCTTAGAGTAACCGTAGGTAACGCAAAGGAATGTCAATTATTTATTAGGCTTTTGGATAAATTTTTTAATGTTTAAAAAAGTAGCAATTATAGGTTTTGGATTAATAGGCTCTTCTATTGCAAGGGAAATAAAAAAACATAAATTGGCAAAAATAATAAGTGCGTGTGATATTTCTCAAAAAGC
>CAWUVR010000003.1:0-2768 GCA_963925905.1 uncultured Pelagibacteraceae bacterium | reverse complement strand
AAAAGCATATGAGGAAAGTCACTATTTTTTTCTGAAAACTCATCAATGTCAAAGAAAATAGATCCTGGAATATGAACAGTTTCAAATTCTAATTTCCCAGATCGCCCAGAGTTTGGCATGTGCCAAGAACAATCTAATATTTTTATGTTCTTGTTAATAATATTTTTTCTTAGCCATTCGGTACTAACTAATGCCATATTGTTCTTTCATCTTTTTATTATAGTTTTGATGATACTTTTCTGCAAAGTAAAAAGTAGAAGCTTGTGTAATTTCGGTAATTATTCCTCCTTTAAATTTATTGATATTCATTTTGGCCCTAGATTCTTCTGCTATAATTTTTTGAGAATTATTCGTATAATAAATTGCAGATCTGTATTGAGTTCCAATATCTGGTCCTTGCCTATTTAAAGTTGTGGGGTCATGTATTGTCCAAAACTGATTTAAAAGATCTTCGTAAGAAATAATTTTTTCATCAAACAATACTTCAATTGCTTCACTATGGTTGGACCCCCCGTTGCAGACTTCTTCGTAAGTAGGATCGACTGTATTACCACCGGTATAACCAACGGATGTTTTAATAACGCCTTTAAGAGAATCGTAAATTCCCTGTATATGCCAGAAGCATCCCGCAGCAAATATGGCTTTGTTCATGGAATTCTTATACTAAGTAAATTAATGATGGTAAAATTAATTTAATGCTTACCCAGAATCAAACTGGCATTCTCTACATGGTTTTGAGTACGGTGGCATTTTCATTAATGGATATCCTGGTTAAATTAATGTCCCCTTATTATCCGACTGGCGAACTAGTTTTTTGCAGAGGCTTTTTTGGCCTCATTCCTATTTTTTTTATTATACCTAGGCATAAATATAAAAACTTTTTTGAAACTAAGAAGCTAAAACTGCACTTAATAAGGGCTGCAGCAGGTGCGTTTGCAATGATTTCAATTTATTTTGGAATTAGATATTTGCCATTAGCTGAAGCAGTATCCATTACTTTTGCTGCACCAGTATTCGTAACAATTTTATCTATTTTTTTTCTTCAGGAAAAAGTTCGATTTATTAGATGGTCAGCAATTGCATTAGGATTGGCCGGTGTCTTGGTTGTTTTGAAACCTGGCACTGAATTATTTAGCATTTATTCTATTTTTCCAATTTTTTTCTGCTTAGGATTTTCTGTTGTTGCTATCAGTATAAAAAAGCTTTCAGCAACAGAGCCTGACTATTTGATTATGATTTTTTTTACATTCGCTCTAATTTTGTATGGTTTTCTTTCAATATTAAATCAAGACTGGATTATGCCCACTATGAAAGATCTTGTTTTTTTAGTTTTGATAGGAATTTCTGGATCAGTAGGAAATATGATGCTAACCATGTCCATAAGAAGGTCTAATGTTTCTTCGGTCACTCCCATTAAATACTTAAGTTTAGTTTTTGCAATTATTTCTGGAATGCTCTTGTTTAACGAGCTTCCTTCTACGAGCACGTATATTGGTGCAGGCATGATTATTCTAAGTTCTTTAATTATCTTTAGAAGAGAGCAAGGCAAAAAAATTACCACAACCATTACAAGACAAATATAGTGACGAAGCCAAAATATTGGAATACTGCAAAAAAGTTTTTGTCTAAAAAAGACAAGGTTCTAAAAAAAATTATTCTCACCTACAAAGGTAGTATGACGATGAGAAATGATCCTTTCTTTTCTTTGTGTAAATCTATCATTGGCCAACAAATTTCAGTTCAGGCATCTAATTCAGTCTGGAACAAATTTGAACTCAAGGCAAAAAAAATAAATCCAAAAAATGTTCTTAAGTTAACCAGGCCCCAGCTATCTAGTTGCGGTCTATCAAGACAAAAAGTTGAGTATTTAAAAAATTTAGCAACTAAATTTAATGTGAAAGCTATTGATATACGAAATCTAAAAACAATGGATGACGAAACCGCAATTGCATATTTAACACAAGTGAAAGGCATTGGCAGATGGACCGCTCAAATGTTTTTATTCTTCAATCAACATCGGTCTAACATTTTCCCCATTCAAGATATTGGTTTTTTAAGAGCTATATCTAAAAATTATAAAACCACTTACCCACCCCCAATTAAAAAACTGGATGCTTTACAAAAATTATGGAGCCCTTACGCAACGGTTGCAACCTGGTATTTGTGGCGGAGCATAGACCCTGTGCCAGTCAAATATTAAACTCCCTCTACGATTTCAAGATCTCTAAAAGTTGTCTCCTTGGCTAATGACCAGGCGTCTTGGTATTCTTTGGAGTTATAACAATTAATAGCGTTATCATAACTTGCAAATTCCCAAATGACGGTTCTGGGAATGTCATTGCCTTCTAGCGCTTTATATTTTCCACCTCTTACCAAAGGTTTTCCGCCATGATCCACAATAGCCTGTGTGGCCTTTTTCCCGTAATTACCCAAATTCTCCTGACTCTCAATTTTTTTATAAATTGCGATCCAATATCCTTTCATTTAAACACTCCTTTTTGTAAGTTAAAATATTTTATGGTTAAAAAATTATTAATAAATTGGGACGATTATAATCACACGGTTGAAAAACTTGCAATTCAAGTTCATGAAAGCGGTTTTAAACCTGATTTGCTTATAGGTATTATGAGGGGTGGAGCTCCTATCATTGATGTTTTGAGCAGAATTTTTAAAATTAAATGCGCTTATCTAGCGGTTGAATCTTATAGTGGAGAATTAACTGAAGACCAGCAGGGGACAATTATTTTTTCAAGAGAAATGAGTTCCAC
>CAWUVR010000002.1:0-3079 GCA_963925905.1 uncultured Pelagibacteraceae bacterium | reverse complement strand
GACTTTCTTCCTTATAAAAAGAAGCATAAAATAAAGTAGTTGCTAACAACAAGGCGCCCACTCCCCTAATGCTCCTAAGCACTGCAATAGTTTTTAATCCGTATTTTTTAGAAGATAAAATCACTCGCCTCCTACATTCACAATAATGGTATCAAAATAAGATTTGTCGGCAATGGTCATTATTTAAGTATTACTTAATAATCTTAATGGCTTCTTTACTAAAGAAGACATCGAGAATCTTTTCTGTGATTTGCTTGGCGTTTAAACCTGCCACATCGTACATTTTTTCAGGGGTGTCTTGATCGATAAAGATATCTGGTAACATCAACGACCTAAACTTTAATCCTTTATCAAAAATTCCTTTTTCGGCTAATAAATGTGCCACATGCGATCCAAATCCACCAATCGATCCTTCTTCAATGGTAATCATCATTTGATGCTGTCTAGCACAACGAAGAATTAGCTCTTCATCTAATGGTTTTGCAAATCTAGCGTCGACTATGGTTGTGGTAATTCCTTTGCTTTCTAAGTTGTTGGCTGCAATTTTGCATTCTTCTAATCTTGTTCCTAAACTAACGATACAAACTTGTTTTCCTTCTCTGACCACTCTACCTTTTCCAATTTCTAATTTTTCATCTATGGAGGGAAGCACTACTCCGGTTCCGTTTCCTCTTGGATATCTAAAAGCACAAGGTCGGTCGTTAATATCTACAGACGTATTAATCATTCGGACTAATTCTGCCTCATCACTTGCTGCCATCACTACAAAATTGGGAAGGGTGGCAAGATAAGTAATATCAAAAGAACCAGCATGGGTAGGACCATCGGCTCCTACTAGACCTGCTCTATCAATGGCAAATCGAACTGGTAATTTTTGAATGGCCACATCGTGGACTACTTGATCATAAGCGCGTTGTAAAAAAGTAGAATAAATTGCGGCATAAGGTTTGTACCCTTCGCTTGCTAGCCCTGCTGCAAAGGTTACCGCATGTTGCTCTGCAATTCCCACATCAAACGTTCTTTTGGGAAATTGTTTTTGAAAAATATTAATACCGGTTCCTGATGGCATTGCTCCGGTGATGGCAACAATTTTGCTATCACGCTGCGCATGTGCAGTTAAGGTATCACCAAAGACATTGGTATAAGATGGTTTGTTGGATGTACTTTTAGATTGCTCTCCTGTTGCCACATTAAATTTAGTGACACCGTGATATTTGTCTTTCGATTCTTCTGCGGGTTGATAGCCTTTACCTTTTTGGGTAATGGCATGAATTAAAAAAGGACCATTGTGCTTTGATTCTTTTACGTTTTTTAATACTGGCAATAGTTGTTTAAAATTATGTCCATCAACCGATCCTACGTAAAAGAAACCCATTTCTTCAAATAAAGTTCCTCCTACTGCAATTCCTTTTAAGTATTCTTCGGTCTGACTCATTTTATCTTTAAATTTTTTAGGAAATTTCATAATTAATTTTTTAAGCAAATTCCTAAGTCCAATATATTTTTTTCCCGATAATAGTTTTGTAAGATAAGAGCTCATAGCTCCCACCGGAGGCGCAATCGACATTTCATTATCATTTAGAATAACTATTAATCTTGAATCCATAGCTCCAGCGTTGTTCATGGCTTCATAAGCCATACCAGCACTCATAGCGCCGTCACCTATTACGCTGATAATGCTATTATTTTTTCCCTCTAAATCTCTAGCAACTGCCATTCCTAATCCTGCAGAAATTGAGGTCGAACTATGTGCTGCACCAAAAGGATCGTACTGACTCTCCGCTCTCTTAGTAAATCCTGATAAACCACCACCTTGTCTTAAAGTTCTGATTTTATTTCGTCTTCCCGTTAAAATTTTATGAGGATATGCTTGATGTCCAACATCCCAAATTAGTCTGTCGTTAGGTGTGTCGAATAAATAGTGAATAGCAATAGTAAGCTCTACCACCCCAAGTCCAGCTCCCAGATGACCTCCCGTTACCGATACTGCATCGACCAACTCTTCCCTAAGCTCTTTTGCAAGCTGAGGTAATTGCTCTGGTGTTAATTTCTTTAGATCAGATGGATAATTAATCTGATCTAATAAAGGCGTATTCGACATTAATGGTCCCTTTTTAATATAAACTCAGCAGACGATATCAGCCTATCTGCTTTCGATCCATATTTTTTTAAAGAATTTTTTATTTTGTTGAGCAAGTCCTTAGTTAAAGCATTGGTTTTTTCCAATCCTAAAGTAGACAATAAAGTTGCTTTGCCTTTCTTGCTATCTTGTTGTGAGGGTTTTCCTAATTTATTTTGGTCTCCGTATGCATCCAATAAATCATCGGCAATTTGAAATAATAATCCAATATTTAATCCAGTCTCTTTTAGCTCAGCTCGTACATCATTTTTTTTTGCAACGATTGCAGCAGCTTCAATACACAACCCCATAAGCTCACCTGTTTTTTTATTTTGCATGTCGATAATTGTTTTTTGATCTTGAGCTTTTCCTTCAAAAGATAAATCAAAAAATTGACCTCCTGCTATTCCAAGATGACCCGAACAAGATGCAAGCGCAAATACCAAGTCACTTTTAATAGTTTTGTCCAAATCAAGTTTATCACTAGTTAATATTTCAAATGCAATAGTAAGAAGAGAGTTTCCAGCAAGGATGGCTGTAGACTCGCCAAATTTTTTATGAGTGCTTTCTTTGCCTCTTCTAAAATCGTCGTTATCCATAGAAGGAAGATCATCATGGATTAAAGAGTAACTATGAACACATTCAATTGCCGATGCTACCGCAATAGCTGTTTCTTCTTTTAAGTCGAATAGATCAAATGCAGCAACCGTTACATAGGATCTTATTTTTTTTCCTCCTGAAAATAATCCATAAGCCATTGCTTCATACAATTGGTTATTTTGCTTTTGTCGGGAAAAATATTTTTGAAGATATTGGTCAGTTTTATCAGCAATAGATTTGAGATCAGTGGCAAAGGTAGACACGGTTACTACTCCCTAACGAAATCTTTTTTACTAATAGTTCCGTCTTTATCGATAGAAATCTGCTCCACTTTCATGGTGGCTTCTTTTAATTTAGCTT
>CAWUVR010000001.1:0-8509 GCA_963925905.1 uncultured Pelagibacteraceae bacterium | reverse complement strand
GCCTGATCTATTTCTGGATTTGCGCAAAGTAAATTTTCTATTTTTGCTGGAGAAATATTATCTCCTCCCGAATTAACAATAATATCTTTTTTTCGGTCTGTAATTTTCAAATAACCATCGGCATCAATTTCTCCTATGTCTCCCGTGTGTAACCAGTCATTAATAATAGTATTCTTGGTTGACTCTTCATTATTCCAATATCCCAGCATTATATTTTCGCCACTAACAAGTATCTCTCCGTCTTCAGCTATTTTAACTTGGGTATTTTTCAAAACTTTTCCCACCGTTTCAACTTTAATAAAATTTACAGGATTGCAACTAACTACTGGTGATGCCTCTGTTAGACCGTAACCTTGCATAGTTTTTAAACCCAGAGCATTTAAAAACAATCCTACCTGAGGATCTAATGGGCCGCCTCCAGAAATAAAAGCTTTTATATTTCCTCCTAAATTTTTTTTAATTTTTCTTCTTACTAAAATATCTAAAAAATAATTTATTATTTTTTCAACATTTGTGATGTTTTTATGTAACATTAGCTTTTCACCCAGTTCAATTGTCTTATTAAACATTAATTTTTTTAAACCTTGTATTTTTTTTGTATTCAATTTTATTTTATTATAAAAATTATTATAAAATCTCGGAACTGCGGTCATAATAGTTGGTTTTGCCTCTTTAATGTTTAGCAGTAACTTTTCTAAACTTTCGGCATAAAAAACTTTTGCCCCAAGCGCTATTTGAACAAATTGAATGGTGTGCTCATAGGAATGAGAAAGAGGTAACCACGTTAAAAATGTATGTTTCTTGATTTTTATATCTTCTAGCAAATCCAATGCTCCATCGCAGTTACTTAAAATTCCACCATGGCTCAAAATTACACCCTTGGGATTTCCTTCGGTTCCTGATGTGTAGATAATACAAGCAGGGTCTTTTCTTGCCAAAGTGTCTATATCAAAAAAAAAATGCTTTTTTTGTGGGCTGAGTTTTACTTCGGAGTTGTAGGAAATTAAATTTTTATTTGAATAGTTGTTGTCTATTTTATCTAGGTGAATAATAAAATTAAAAGAATAGTTCAGGTTATTAGATGCGGAAATAATTTTATCTAATAATATTTTGCTTGAAACTACCAAGCCAACAGGTTTGCTATCCTGAATAATGTGTTCAAAATCTTTAATGGCATAGGTTGTATAGTTAGGAACGGTAATTCCACCGTTGCTCATTATAGCAATATCAGAAATAAGCCATTCTGGCCTGTTTTCTGAAACTAGCATTACTCTTTCTCCTTTTTGCACTTTTTGCTCTTGTAAGATATTTGATAGAGCTAAAACCTCTTTTTCTGTTTGCTGCCAGCTATAAGATTCCTTTTTATTATTCTCTTTATTAATAAAAATTAGGTGTTGTTTGCTTGAGTTATTTTTGCTCTTTTCAAAAAAAAGTTCGGGAAGATTATTACAAAGAGATAGGTTCATTTATTTATGGTGCGAGTGCCCGGACTTGAACCGGGATGTACTTGCGTACGCTAGATTTTGAGTCTAGTTTGTCTACCAATTCCAACACACTCGCATATTTATTCAGATAGGTAGCTTTGTAATTAAAATAATAGATAAAATCTAGATTATTCAGCATATTTTGGTCTCATAAAATTGAAATACTTATTAAAATCTTTGAGATATAAGCTTCTCATTACGCATGTTTAAAAATTTACTTAAAAAAACAGTGGCTTTAGCAGCTCACAAAAGTGCAAGAACGTACTTAGCTTTTGTCTGTTTTATTGAGAGTATTTTTTTTCCCATTCCTCCAGACGTTATGATTGTCCCTATGACAATAGCACGAAATAAAGACTGGATTAAAATAGCAACAACTGCAAGCATAGCCTCTGTTGTGGGTGGGTGCGCTGGTTATGCCATAGGTCATTTTTTTTATCAAGAAGTGGGCATTCCAATTTTTGAATTTTATGGCTTTGAAGGATTTACTGCTTTTAAAGAACAGGTTTCTATTGGCAAAGGATATTGGGCCTGGGTAGTCTTGTTAGTGATTGCAGGATTCACTCCCGTCCCATTTAAATTACTCACAATATCCAGCGGCTTCATCCATTTTAATTTTTTAGTTTTTATAGTAGTTGCTAGCTTAACGAGAGGCTCTAGATTTTTTATTTTGGCAGGACTTATTAGATTTTTTGGTCACCGAATAGTTCCTTATATAGAAAAAAGATCTATGAAAGTTTTGGTTGTTTTGACAATTCTGCTTTTGCTTGGTTTTTTTGTTGCTTATTTAATTTACAATAATTATCAATATTTTATTAGTTAATGATTAATTGGAAAAACCAGATCCTGATTATTCTGGGACTTGTTAATATTTCTATTCTTTTATCAGCTTATTTTATTCAGTATGTTCTTAAAATTCCTCCATGTGCAATGTGCTATTATCAAAGAATCCCTTACTATTTGGCTACAGCAGTAATTTTTTTGGCTTTATTTAAAATAGTGAATTTCAGAACATTATTTTCAATTTTAATACTACTGTCATTAATTAGTATTTCATTGGGTTTGTATCATGTTGGTATTGAGCAGGGATTTTTGAGTGAGCTAAACTCTTGCAGCAACAACATTAAAGTAGATGATGCTGCTAATTTATTAAAGGAATTACAAAAACAATCTGTAGTTTCTTGTAAAGACATTAGTTTTAAAATTTTTGGCCTATCTCTTGCAGCGATAAATTCTATTACAAGTGTTGTTTTAATGTTAATTTACTGGTTAATTCTAAAATATGAAAAATAAAATTGCTGAAATGATAAGAGTAGATCATGCAGGAGAGCGTGGTGCGATTAAAATTTACGACGGGCAATTACTTGCTTTGCAATTGTTAAAAGCTGATCCAGATTTGGAAAGAAAAGTTGCGGAAATGAAAGAGCATGAGAAAGAACATTTGAAATATTTTGAACAACAGCTAGCAGATAGAAAAATAAGACCCACCCTATTCCTCCCGCTTTGGGACTTTCTTGGAACTGCTTTAGGATTTGGTACTGCCGTTTTGGGAAAAAAAGCAGCGATGTTATGTACGGCTTCTGTAGAAGAGGTAATTGATAAACACTATTCAGAACAAATTGACTATTTGAGCAAAAACGAAAAACAAGAAAAAGAGCTACTTTCAAAAGTTAAAAAATTTAGACAGGATGAGCTAGATCATCGTGATATTGCCTATGAGGAAGGGGCAACTAAAGAGGGTGCTTACGGGTTTTTAGATGCGTTCATTAAAATAGGTTCAAAAGCTGCAATAGAAATTTCAAAGAAAATATAATCGATTAAGGTTCTAATCGAACATCCCAATATAAATAATCAAGCCAACTTTGGTGTAAAAAATTCGGTGGAAAATTTCTTCCGTTTCTGTGCAACTGCTCATCTGTTGGCCTATAAGGCTTAATTTTTGGAAACATTCCGCACTGGCTGGAAAGCCTATTTCCCTTTTTTACATTGCAATGCATGCAAGCTGTAACAACATTTTCCCAAGAAGTGATACCCCCCTTTGATTTTGGAATGAGGTGATCAAAAGTTAAGTTTTTTCCGTCCCCGCAATACGTGCACATAAACTTGTCTCTTAAAAATACATTAAATCTTGTAAAGTTTGAATGCTCGGAAGGTTTAATAAAAGTCTTGAGAGAAATGACGCTTGGTAATTTCATTGAAAAAGACGGACTTCTAATTTCTCGGTCATATTCCGAAACAATATTTACCCTATCTAGAAAAACATCCCTGACAACATCTTGCCAGCACCAGAGTGATAGTGGGTAATAACTTAAAGGTCGATAATCAGCATTCAAAACTAAAGCTGGACACTTTTCTAACGGAAGTTCATTAGCGTGACTAACAATCATGATAAGTTAAATTATATCTATTTAAATCTAGCTTCAAGCTAAAGTTTTTTTATAACTTAATTTTGGACTTTATAAAATCTAGTCCCAAACTCAAACCTTCGGGTGTAATAGAATGTCCGCAATTTTCAAAAACTTTGTATTGCACATCAACTGCTTGTTCTTTTAAAAATTCATAACTTGCATACATCTCTTCCAAAGGAATAATGGTGTCTTCTGTTCCGTGGAATAATATAATGGGTGGTTTGGAATTAATGCTTTTTTTTAGTATTTCGTAATCGTATATTTTTCCCGAATAACCCAAAATACCTGCCACAGAATCTTTATATGACAATGCAAGGTGTAGTGACATCATAGTACCCTGACTAAACCCCATAAGAAATAAATCCTTTTTACCAATATTATATTCTGAGAGCTGACCTTCAATAAAATCATCTAACTTTATTAAAGACGATTTCAATTCCTCAATTATTTTTTCTGGGGATGTCTGCATCAAATCAAACCATTCATAACCTGATTGACTAATTTGACAAACAGTTGGCGCATTGGGAGCGACGAAACAAGTGTCTGGTAAAAATCTTTGCCAATGCTCACCTATAGAGATCAGATCATTGCAGTCCGCCCCATAACCATGAGACAAAATTACCATTTGTTTAGTAACTCCGGAAAGGGAATTTAGTTTTTTATACTTTAGCGACATTAAATCTTATCTATCATTATAAAGTATTTATGTTAATTATTTCGAATGAGTCAAAATACATTAAGCTTCATTGGCATATTAGCTATTCTTGCAGTTCTTGTTGTTCTAATACGTGGATTAAAATCATTTTTTAAGGGTGGGGATATCGAAGAAAAAAGAAAGAGTAACAAATTAATGCAATTAAGAGTTTTTCTTCAATTTTGTGCAATCGCAATACTGATGGCATTAGCTTTGATATACGGAAAATAATTTAAAAGTTTTTTATCCAATCAATAAATTTTTTATCTGCAAAATCTACCGAACCCATAATTCTGGAAAACTCTTTTCCTTCTGCGTTAATTAATAATGTTGTTGGGACACCCCTGAGGGCAAGTTTTTTTACCACTCTCAAATCCTTATCAAAAAAACTATCGAAATTTTTTATTTTTAACTCATCTAAAAAAAGCTTAGATTTGTTATAATCAATAGCCTCCACATTAACCATCAGAACATCCACATAGCCAGGTCCCAATATATCTACCATTTTGTCTAGAGACGGCATCTCTTCCTTGCACGGAGCACACCAAGTAGCCCAAAAATTTATAACTGTGATTTTTTTATTGAAGACAACGTCAATATCTCTGCCTTCTTTTTTATTTTCTAGGGTAATTTTGGGAAGATCTTTTGGTTTTTCATGAAGGATTATGTTCTTTGATGGTACTGGGATATTTTGTTGAGATAAGCAATAATTAGTAATAAGTAACAATAAAGAAACAACGATAGTTAACTTTTTGGAAAAAATTGTAAAAACATTCATTTTAATTAACTATAATATTTTTAAATGAAAAAAACAAAAAAAAACTCTGTTTGGGGCGCTAGAATGAACAAGGAAGTTTCTTCCGTTCTGCAAAGAGCTAACTCTTCTATAGAAATAGATAAAAGACTTTTTCAAGAGGACATTGGCGGTTCTATCGCTCATTGTACTATGCTTGCAAAACAAAAAATAATAGATCCAAAGAAATCCAAAAAAATTATTGCGGGACTAAAAAAAATTGAACAAGAAATTTTAAAAAATAAATTCAAATTTGAAGTAAAGCATGAAGATATACATTTAAATATTGAAAAAAGACTTTTTGCAATTATAGGACCTGACGCAGGTTTTTTGCATACTGCTAGATCAAGAAATGACCAGGTAACAACTGATTTTAAATTGTGGATTAAAAAATCATCCTATGAAATTAAAAAATTAATTCACGTTTTGATAAAAGATTTTACGCATCTGGCTGACAAAAATATTGATGTTATCATGCCTGGTTTCACTCATTTAAAGAATGCACAGCCAGTTTTGTTTTCTCACTACTTGTTGGCTTATGTGGAAATGTTTAAAAGAGATTTTGTAAAATTTGAAAATGTAATAAATAATTTAAATGAAAATCCATTGGGGTCAGGGGCTCTTGCTGGAACTTCTTACAATATTGACAGGCACTTAACTACCAAACTTCTTGGATTTAAGAACCCGACACATAACTCCATCGATTCAGTTTCTGATAGAGACTATGCTATTGAATTTTTATTTGCGTCAAGTTTGTGCGCGATGCATTTATCAAGATTAGCCGAAGAAATTATTCTTTGGAATTCTGATTTGCTAAACTTTATTACAATTGAAGATAGCTTATTAACCGGTTCATCCATGATGCCTCAGAAAAAAAATCCAGATTCAGCTGAGCTCATCAGAGGAAAAACGGGAAGTATTTATGGAAATTTAAATTCTCTGCTTATTACCATGAAAGGTCTGCCGCTATCTTACTTTAAAGACATGCAAGAAGATAAGGCTGCAGTATTTAATGCTTACGATAATTTAAAACTTAACTTGCTTTTGGCCAGTGAACTGATCAAGGGAATAAAACCAAATAAAGAAAAGTTGTTTGATGCAGCCCTATGTGGATTTACAACTGCTACTGATTTTGCAGATTACTTGGTTAAAAAAGGCATTTCTTTTAGAGAAGCATACAAAAAATCTGCTGAATTAGTGAATATAGCTGAGAAAAATAACAAAAGATTGGATCAGCTTGATTTTAAAACGGTAAAGCAAATAGATAAGCTAATAGATAAAGATGTTATGAAAGTTTTTGATATCAAGTTCTCTATTGAGAAAAAAATATCCTATGGTGGAACTGGAACAAAAAATGTTGTTAATATGATAAAAAAAATCAAGAGAGAGTTTAAATGAAAAAACTAATCGTGGTGATATTGTCTAGTATCTTCATTTTGTCATGTGGGAAAAAGGGACCTCCTGTCTATAATGACAAAAAGGTAGAATCTGGTCATCTAATTCAAAAATATTTCTCTTAATAGAATGGATGCAATAAAATATAGGGGCAATAATCTCTATTTAGAAAATGCACTTGTAGAAACAATTGCAAAAAAAAATACAACTCCTTTTTATTTATATTCACTAAAAAAACTAGAAAATAATTTCAATTTTTTTCACCAAACATTTTCTCAAACCAACCCTCTCATATGCTTTGCTGTAAAATCGAATCCTAATTTAACAATTCTAAAAAATTTGAAAAATTTAGGAGCCGGTGCAGATGTGGTCTCTATAGGAGAGTTACAACTTGCGTTAAAAGCGGGTATGGCATCTAAAAAAATTGTTTTTTCTGGTGTTGGAAAAACAAGTGAAGAATTGACCTATGCAATATCCAAAAAAATATTACTTATCAATGCCGAATCAGAAAATGAAGTTGATGAGATTATAAAAATAGCGAAAAAAACAAAAACAAAAGTAACTATTGGATTGAGAATAAACCCAAACATAAATGCCAAGACTATTAAAAAAATCTCTACTGGAAAAAAAAGTGACAAGTTTGGAATCGATTTGGAAAAATGTTTTGATATTTTAAAAAGAAATAAAAAAAATAAAAATATTTCTATCGATGCCTTAAGCGTTCATATTGGCAGTCAAATTAAAGAGGTTGCTCCCTTTCAAAAAACATTAAATTTAATTGATAAATTTATTGATAGGCTCAACGACCAGGGAATTAAAATCAATTATCTAGATCTTGGTGGAGGCATGGGCATTCCCTACTCTGCTTCAGAAAAAAGTTTCGATCTCAAAAAATATGCCAAAATTGTTCATCGATTTAATCAAAAGCATCAATTCAAAATTATTTTTGAAACAGGAAGGTATATGTCAGCAAATACTGCGCTGCTTGTAGCAAAAGTTACTTACATTAAGAAGATCCAAGATAGAAATTTTATAATATTGGATGCAGCGATGAATGATTTAATGCGACCGGCTTTGTATGGTGCAAAACATGAAATACTTCCCCTTCGCAAAACTAGTAAGAAATTTAATAGAAAAATAGAATTTGTGGGTCCGATTTGTGAAAGTACCGACAAATTTATTACTTATGCTAATTATTCAAAAATAAAAGAAGGCGACTATGTTTGCTTTACCAATGCAGGGGCTTATGGGAGATCCTTATCATCTAATTACAACGTACGACCCTTGGTGGCAGAAATTGCTGTAAATAAAAAAACCTACCGAATTATAAGACCTAGACAAAAGCTAAAAGATCTTATCAAATAAAAATATTGTGAATTTTATTCGTTCTCTAATATTTAATTTTTTTACGTACGTTGGAATAGCGCTTGCTTGTGTGGTTGCACTGCCAATGCTTGCTTTGCCAAGAAAATTATTCTTGAGCAAATTGTCTTATTTTTTAGGCTACTATTTAATTTTACTAACCAAAATAATTCTTCAAACTAAAGTAGAGTTTATTGGTCTTGATAAAATCCCAAAAAACAAAAATTTTTTTATAGCTTCTGCACACCAATCTATGTTTGAAACTTTTATTTACAATTTTTTAATTCCTGACTGCATATTTGTAATAAAAAAAGGATTGTTATCTATACCGCTATACGGACTTTACTTGAGAAAATTAAAATATGTTTCTATCGAC